>DASQJI010000673.1:0-7045 GCA_035631175.1 Parafilimonas sp. | reverse complement strand
GGTTGCATTTGCAGTAATATCGTAGACTACATTATCTATGGCAGGTGCCCAGTTTGCCAGCGATTGATTGTTATATCTGATTATTGAAGCCCGCTGTTTTTCTACTTCCTGGAAACCACTAAAGTCTCCGCCAATGAATATGTTCGATCCATCAACGACGAGCGTACGTGCTGTGGAATTTGCGGTAGGATTCCATGACTGCAGATTGCCGCCTGTGCTGGAAGAAGCAAGATACTTTCTCTCCGTGCCATTAACCTGGGTGAAGCTTCCAGCATAATATAAGTTTGTACCGGACTCCGTTATTCCAAAAACATAAAGACTTGGATTCGGATTAAACATGCCGATGTTGCCAGTTCCAACAACGATTGCTCCCAGGTAATTTCTTGGCGTCATAGTTCCACCTGCTGACGTAAGCTGCGTGAAGTAACCGCCCGCGTAACACGTGGTCCCATCGACATAGAGTGCATAAACATAACTGTTCGCTGTAGCCCAATTGCTCGCCGAACCGTTTGTATTATTCAATTTAGCGAGATAGTTCCTTGTGTTGCCTCCAACTGTTGTAAAACTGCCACCGGCAAGAATATTTGTTCCTGAGATCGCAAGCGCTTCGACTGTGCCACCGCCACCTGTTGCATTTGGATTCCAGGTTGCATCCAGGTTACCGTTCAGGTCAAATTTTGCCAATAAATTGCGAGCAGTTGAGCCATTTACCATTGTGAAAAGGCCACCGGCATAAATGCTGGTCCCGTCTGATACCATCGAATACACATAGCTGCTCATCGAACTATTCCAGGTCTTGTTCGCCCCGGGATTGGCTGTGCCCAACGCTGACATATATTGGCGCGTCACTGTATTTGTTTGCGTGAATTGACCGCCGATATAAACCGTACTGCCATTTAGAATTATTGAGCGCACGGCACCATTTACCTGGGGTGCCCAGGCTGTAATTAACTGGAAGTTTGAATTAAGTTTAGCAATATACGCCTGGTTCACTCCGCCAATTTGGTTAAAAGAACCTCCAACGTAATAATTGCCGGAGCCGTCTTTAACCACCGCATATATTTGACCGTTTGTGGCAGGGAATTTTGGATCAGGTTTTACGTTTGACGTGGTCACTTTCGCTGAATACAACGAATAATATCCGGCATGGGTGTAATAACCGCCGGTCAGTA
The DNA here is from genome assembly GCA_035631175.1 of Parafilimonas sp. GTDB lineage: Bacteria > Bacteroidota > Bacteroidia > Chitinophagales > Chitinophagaceae > Parafilimonas. Next base: position 5,873 of record DASQJI010000673.1, on the reverse strand, counting down.
GTGAATCGGAGGGTCCGAGCGCAACGCTGTTTACCTGGTTGTCATAACCAACGAAGCCACCGATCGAAGAACCGTCAGTCTTATTAAGAGCGGCGAAGCGATATGCGTTGTATCCCTTGATATTCGTAAAAGCGCCAACCGCTATCACTGTTGTATCTTTCAACGCTAATTTATAAACGTAGTTGTTTGCGCTGGGATCCCAGCCAGCCACGATTGCGCCAGTGCTTGCGTTTACTGCTGCGAGATAATTTCTCGGTGTGCTATTCACACTGCTGAACCCACCGCCGATATAAAGGCGCGTCCCGTCTTTGGCAAGCGCATATACTGCCCCGTTAACGGCCGCGGTAAATCCCGCGTCAACTGACTTACTGGAATTAATATGCGCCACATTGCTTTTGTTTATGCCACCTATTTGAGAAAATGATCCGCCGACATACCAACCACCGCTTCCATCGGGGATGATGCATCTTATTTGGCCATTGGCGTTTGGCATCGTTTGACTGGCAGCGTTGGCACCTTCCGTGATACTTCCTAAGTAATCAGTTTTCAAACCAAGCCGCGTAAAACTTCCGCCGAGAAAAATAGAGTCGCCGCGAGTAGTTATCTTGTAGGTATAAGAATTTGCGCTGAGACTGCCGCTTATAAAATCACCATTGGTATTATTAACTCTTGCGAGATACGGCCTTAAAATAGCCGGATTATTGACATATTGAAAACTTCCGCCAAGCCAAAAGCTTGTATCCGCACCAAGCGCCGCAGCTATAGAATACACTGAGCCGCTCGGGAATGGATTCCATGCGGCCACCAGTGCGCCAGTGCTTGAGTTTACGGCGCCCGCATATTGTCGGGGGCTTCCGTTGACGGTGGTAAAGTCGCCACCAAAATAGAGTCTGGTTCCAACCTTGACGATCGTCTTAACCGTACTGTTTGTATTGGCGGTAAAGCCGGCGTCAACTGTATTATTTGAGTTAATATGAGCGAGGTTACTTTTTGCCACACCCCCGACGTGCGCAAAATATCCGCCGGCATACCATCCGCCGCTACCGTCAGGTATTAACGAAAAGATCTGTCCATCAAATCTTGGAAAATCCATGTTCGGATAATCGTTGTTACTTTTCGTTAGAGCAGCATTGCCGGTATTTAAACCTACATACGTGAAGGCGCCGCCAATATAGTAGGCGTTCCCTTTTTTGTACACGGCATACACGTCGCTATTAGCGCCGCTCATGTTCTTCACAAGCGTTTGCCCGCGAACCGTTGTTGCAGCTAAAAATGTGAGTGCTGTAAAACAGAGGAGTACATTCTTTTTCATGTTTTGGATGTTTTATTATAGGAAAAAAAGGCATTTCGAAATTGCTTTTAAACTGCCTATGCGGAACAGCTTATAAAAATTAAATTGAGTGGAGAGATGAGTTACTCTTTGGTTAGTTCTTGTTTCAAATATACTGTTTTACCGCTTGCAAAAAATTTTTTTTCAGCAAGACGAAATGAACATTTTTTGAAGAACTGTAAAAGTTTGCGTTTCCCATAAACAGCGCAGAGGTTAAACAACGTCTGAAAAGTTAAGCTGTCTTTTGTACAACTGTATGGTGTTTTGAAATCCTAAATAAATGGAATCGCAGATAAGCGCATGACCGATGCTTACTTCATCGATCCATGAAATATTCTTGATCAGATAGTGAAGATTATCGAGGTCAAGATCATGGCCCGCATTTAATCCGAGTTTGAGTTCACGCGCGGCAACAGCGGCAGCTATATACGGGATGATGGCCGATTCTTTATTTTCCTTAAAGTGTTTTGCATATGACTCGGTATATAGTTCAACGCGGTCGGTGCCGGTTTCTGCGGCGCCTTCGATCATCTCGATCGCCGGGTCAACAAATATCGAAGTGCGAATACCTGCTTTCTTAAAAACACCGATGATATCAACCAGGTAATTTTTATGTTCGATCGTATTCCAGCCGTGATTACTTGTGATCTGACCTGAAGCGTCGGGAACGAGGGTCACTTGTGCGGGGCGCGTGCTCAAAACGAGGTCAACAAATTTCTTTTCAGTTGGATTGCCTTCAATATTTAGTTCTGTAAGGATAACCTTCTTGATGTCTTTGACATCCTGGTAACGAATATGCCTTTCATCCGGGCGGGGATGTACTGTTATTCCATCGGCGCCAAATTTCTGTGCATCCACAGCAGCCTGAACTATATTTGGATTATTTCCGCCACGACTGTTTCGAAGCGTGGCGAGCTTGTTGATATTCACACTAAGTTTGGTCATGTTGCAAAGGTTAAATACCAGGTAAAATATTTGTCCGTGGCATGGGTTTGGTAACCATGAGGACTATCGTTAAACGTTCAACAAAAGAAAATAGGTATGAAATTACAGGCCTTTCTTTTTCTCGTCGTTGCGTTACCATTATATTATCATTGTCATAACACTTCCCGGAACAGCGCGGCACGCGGCGAACAGGCCGCGACAGAGCAGGCGACGCAGCAATCACAAACCGACCCCTCGATCGCGTTGGAAGCTGACAGTTCGGGCAATGTCAGCGTTGGCAAGACACGCGCCGAGCACAAGAATCCGTTCGGCGTGCTGATCGCCAAAACAGATGATCAGCAGATACCTCCCGGAAAGCAAGTGCAGATCGCTAAGGCGCTGGGAGCAAATTATATCCGCGCCCGGATCACCGTGACCGACTGGAAGGGCTCAAGCGACGCGTACGATCAGTATGCCGCTGCCGGCTTCAAGATTATACTCAACATAAATTACGACATACCACGCGATGTGACCGGAGACAAGAAGCCGATCCCTTTCGTTACGGACCTCGAAGCATATCGCAAGACGCTTAATTCAATTCTTGATAAATACAAACCTGAGCTTGCCGTGATAGAAAACGAAGAAGACAATCCAGGTTATCATTCGGGAACCGCGCAACAATATTTGACTCAATTAAAAACTGCGATCGAAGTTTGTCATGCGCATGGCGTTAAGGTGGCTAACGCGGGCCTCACTAACCGCGAGATCGCAGGACTTGTATATGATGACCTGATCCGCAGCGGCAAAAAAGCAGAGGCGGCTTCATTTGCCGAACGTGCGTTTCCGGAAAGACTTAAATCGAGGCTGAAACAGATGTACCAGCCGAATTCCATGGTGGCAAGGCAACTTGATTTTGGCCGGCAGGTAATTGAAGGATATAAAACATTGGACCTTGACTATGTAAATTTTCATTGGTACGAGCCAACCCAATCCAGAGGTGCCGGACCACAGGGAATAGCAGACGTTCAAAATATTGATCCGGCTGTTTTTGAAACCGTGATCAATTATGTGAAACGATCTACCGGAAAACCAGCCATCACAAATGAGTTCGGCCAATTGAATCGTTCGCCGGAAATAGTTAAGCAACTATTCCAAAAAGTACTTGATACAGGAATGCCTTATGCTATTTGGTATAGTGCCGATGGAGGCGAAGGCAAGGCGGTTGCACTGCAAAATGCAGACGGCACCTTGCGGGAAAATGGAGTGATGTTCAGGGATTTTATAAAAGAACACTGCCAGTAAGGAGATGGGCATTTACGATTTACGATTTCAGATTTACGATTTCAGATTGCAGATTTGAAATTCATCTAAGTAAGTCAGCAAAGGGAAAAGTAAACGGGTGACAAGTGAATATTATCAAGATCAGGAAGGATACGGTTGGATGTGAATCGATTGTTCATTTTAATAATGCAGGTTCAGCTTTGATGCCGCGGCCTGTTGTGGAAGCAATAACGAAGTATCTCACAGATGAAGAGCTTGGCGGCGGTTATGAGGTAGCAGAGAAAAGATGGACGGAACTCAGTAAGTTCTACGATCATGCGGCGCAGCTATTAAAGTGCAATAGCCGGAACATTGCTTATACCACAAACGCGACCGATAGTTATAACAGGGCCTTATCTGCTGTGCATTTTAAAGACGGTGATGTTGTCCTGGTTACAGAAAATGATTATCCATCAAACTTCATTGCATTCATTTCTCTGCAGAAAAGATTTGGAATAAATATCGTTCGTGTAAAAAACACGAGCGCCGGCGAAATCGATCTTGATGACCTCGAAAGGAAGATAAAGCAACACGCGCCTCGCCTTGTGTCAGTAACACATGTGCCTACAAGTTCAGGACTCGTGCAGCCCATAAATCACATTGGAAAAATCGTTGCTAAATACGATTCACTGTTTTTGGTTGATGCATGTCAATCACTAGGACAAATACCGGTCGATGCGATTAGATGCGGCGCAGATTTTATCAGCGGCACCCTCAGAAAATTTCTTAGAGGACCGCGCGGCGCCGGAATTCTCTACGTTTCTGACAAAGCACTTGCGGCGGGTTTGGAACCATTGTTCATTGATCTTCGTGGCGCTCAATGGATCGCCGAAAATGAATATAGACCACGCCCGGACGCAAAGCGTTTTGAAGATTGGGAAACATCTTATGCGCTCATGATGGGCAGCCAACGCGCCCTCGAATATCTATTATCTATAGGTATTGAAAACGTGGAGCAACGAAATGAGGAACTAAATTCAAGATTGCGCGAAGGCTTATCACAGTTAGGTAAGCGATTATTAGACAAAGGAAAAAACCAATGCAGCATAATAACGTTTAGCGTTGACGGCCGAACTGAAACAGAAGTAAGAAATTTTTTCAAAGAGAAACGCATAAATATCTACACGATCTCCAAAAGTTCTGCGATCATGGATTTCCTTGAAAAGGGAGTAGAGTGGGTGGTAAGAGTGTCTCCGCACTATTATAACACAGAAAACGAGATCGATCAATTCGTCGAAGCTGCGAAGCAGCTATAAACAATCATCTCACACCTTTCGACTCGGCAAATTATTTTTGAATTAGGAGCTTCTCGCTGAACACCGAATTCATTGTAGTGATCTCGACGAAATAAATTCCGTTTGATAACACGGCAATGGGAATATCCATCTCGGTTTGCATTGTTGAACCGGGAATTCTCAGAATCATCTTTCCTGTTACATCAAAAATGTTTATTGACTTAATGGCTTCGGTTCCAGCGACAATGTGTACGATATTATTCGCCGGGTTCGGATACAACTTCGGCGCCTTTGCATTTGCTACCTTAATTGCAACTATTGCCGAATAACTACTCTTCCCATCTGCATCCACGATTCTTAACCTGTAATAGTTCATCCCCGTGAACGGATGTTTATCAATGCTTTGATATGTCAGGGCAAATCTTCCGCCCGTTTGCGCGGCAGCAGAATCAATATCCTTAAAATCAATATCGTCATCGCTTCTTTCTACAATAAACTTTTTCGCAGTGCTTTCAAGCGTTGTTGTCCATTGCAGCGATACAGTTTGATCGAGGTTCAGGCTTCCGGAAAAACTTATCAACTCAACGGCGAGCGCACCACTCAACGTATAGTTATTAATGTGAGCAGTAGACAGCGCTGAATTGTCATGACTCGTTATGGCGAGGCCCGCGTAAATCGGAATGCCATTCCCAAATCCGGCGTTCACGGTCGAACCAATTTGCGTCCAGTTGACTCCGTCAGGGGATGCATACCCGCTGTAGTTATTTCCGGAGATCTTTAGCTTCAGCCAGTAGGGTGCAATGATTCCCGCGCCTGTGCTTTCATTGTTGCTCGACCCGTCCGTGAAAATTCTGTTTTGAAATGCAACACCGTTGCCACTCGTGAGTGCAATGAATGCGTGTCTTGAACCTGGCGTCAATGTTTCTCGTGCCATAATACCTGCTTTATTCCAGGGATCGGTTTTATCCTGGTCGAGCACCTGCGCAATAATTTCTCCGTCACCAACGAGAGTTTGATAAGCAAATCGAAATTCATCTTCGGTATCCCATATATCAGTCCCTGAT
>DASQJI010000672.1:0-5253 GCA_035631175.1 Parafilimonas sp. | reverse complement strand
TTGCGTTCAAAATGTCGAATCGAACATTTGTTGGCTTGTCGTTTGCTCAAATATTTTAAAAATCGGCTAGACACAATCTTGATGATTGTGTAAAAAAGTGTGTCTTATTGTTGACAGGAAATCAAACCACTGAGAAATATTCACATTGTGGATGTTCTTCGCTTCATGTGTTTTGAAATGAGACGAAAGCCTTTGTATGCAAACTGCGCACAACATGAGTTTGCCAACCTGCCGCCCGGAAGTTCAATCGGCAGCCAAATCTTTACTCAGCTACATTTCCCGGTTAAGAGTATCGATCAATTATTCATTAACATTGACGATAGCGCCAAGGTTTTTTTCAGTGAGGACTCTGAAAAATCTTTACTGATGGAATCAAAAGCTGTGGTGCAAATAAAAAAGCACTTAAGTTCTTGTTAAGTGCCTGATTATCAGTGACCCCGTCAGGATTCAAACCTGAAACCTTTTGATCCGTAGTCAAATGCTCTATTCAATTGAGCTACGGGGCCATTAATTTCTTTCTTACCTGCTACCCGAAGTCTTTCCCAATTCATTAATCGGGCTGCAAATATAAAGAGCAATCCCCAAAGCATGAAAACTTGAAGCGAGGAGAGAACCGCTGAATAAGAATTTCGACAACCATCTTCCTAATTACTCCTGTTAACGGCGGTCAAACCAGCTACAGCAACAACTGCGCAATTCTTTTTTTCTAAATGTCAAAACTTTTTTCGTTACCAGGCAACCTTCAAAAAACACGAGGTGTTTTACAAAACAACCGGAAATTCTTTTTCCGGTGCGGTCCGTTTGATTCTGTAACTCAAAAAATATAGCCTATGAATCATCTGTTGCCAGATCCTTAGTTCCGTGAATTTTTCCGTACAAACAAGCCGTTCCAGCAGCCCAATTCGTTTCCCGCGAGGCTGCCTGCTTGTGTTTCAAACAAACATTCTAACCTAAAATTTTAATCATGAAAAAACGCCTCTTTACACGAAAGGCCGGCTTCTTCGGCTCTATTGCCGGAAGCCGCACGTTATTACCTTTTTTAATAGCTATGTTAGCTGGTTCAGCAACGATGATGCAGAGTTGCAGAAAAGCTGATTTTGATTCCAATAAGGTTTCTGCTGGCAGCGATCAAAACGCAGTTACTGGTGCATACGCCGACCTGCAACTGGTAGCTGATAATTTCGTTTCACCCGTAACTGTTGTCGACCCGAAGGATGGAACCAAGAGACTGTTTGTAGTAGACCAGGTAGGAAAAGTATGGATCATATCCGATGGAAAAACTTTATCCACTCCTTTCATCGACGTCAGCAGCAGAATGGTTACTCTAATGCCGGATTACGACGAAAGAGGATTGCTGGGTTTGGCCTTTCACCCGAATTTTAAGAATAATGGCAAATTTTATGTTTATTACACAGCACCGCCGCGTGGTAAAAATTGGGATAATCTTTCTCGCATTTCTGAGTTTAGGGTTTCATCAGATCCGGATAAGGCAGATATGTCATCAGAACGCGTTCTGCTCGAGGTGAACCAGCCACAGTTTAACCATGAAGGGGGAACAATTGCTTTCGGCCCGGACAACTATTTATACATTTCGATCGGCGATGGCGGCAATGCCGATGATATTGGCCCGGGACACGTGAATGATTGGTACACAAAAAATGAAGGCGGCAACGGCCAGGATGTAAAACAAAATTTGCTCGGAAATATTTTGAGGATTGATGTAGATAAAAGCGGGGATGCAGACCATGCGTATGGTATACCTGCTGATAATCCTTTTGCTGGTAAGGTGGGTAAAGATGAGATATATGCATACGGGTTTAGAAATCCCTATCGATTCTCATTTGACATGGGCGGCAGCCACAAACTGCTTGTTGGAGATGCAGGTCAGTCGTTGTATGAAGAAATAGATGATGTTCAAAAGGGAGGAAATTACGGTTGGAATGTGAAGGAAGGTTTTCACTGTTTTAATACCAGCAATGATCTAAAAGAACGCAACGCTTGTCCGGTGGAAGATTCGGCGGGAAATCTTCTGCTTGATCCCGTGCTCGAAGTAAAAAATTATGCTAACCCGGAGGGCGGCGGTCCAAGGACTATTGCTATCGTTGGCGGCAATGTGTATAGAGGAAAATCGATGCCTAAGCTTTACGGAAAGTATGTCTTTGGATTCTTAAGCGCCGATGATGAAGAAGCAGAGGGGCAAGTAGTGGTTGCGGGCCCGTCAGTAAACGGCATTTGGCCCTTCGAAGTTTTAAAGCTGAAAAGCTTTCCTGATGATATCGGTCAATGGCTGAAAGGATTTGGACAGGATCAAAACGGCGAGGTATATATAACCGCCACAACAGAATTAGGGCCGCAGGGAAACACTGGTAAAGTTTGGAAGTTGGTTCCCGCTCAATAAGAGGTGTAAGGGCTTTTGAAGAATGGGTTGCTTAAAACGCAGCCCATTTTCTTTTCAACCAATTCAAAGCCTGTGGGAGCAACATTTGTTTTATGTTGAAAATTTTTTTTGCGCAACTGAGGGCTTAAAAGATGACGGGCAAGCTTGTCATTACTAAATAACGATCGTCAAATCATTTCGTGCGCGGGACTTGTTTTGTGTTTTTTGAGTAGTTGTTTTTCCGCTGCTGCCGATCAGTTCTTTGATCTCATCTATGTTTATGGCATTAATCACTTCATTTGGAACATCAATGGTAAATTCGAATTCCGGAAGAAGCAGTCTCAGGTTTGGAGTGAGATAAAAACCATCGAATAATTTTATGAACTGCTGCGCGATCAAAGGCAGCGATATTTTTAATTCCTCGGCTCGGCTGTCATCAATTCCAAAAGGGAAAAGAAAAAAATTCGTTACGTATGCGTCGGGAAAAATGTCCCGCAATGCAACCGCAATAGCGCACGTTTTTCCCATTTGGTAAACATCATTGTCGGCTCCGCAATTTTTTGAGTTCTCAATGATTGCCTTTGTGATCTGTATCTTGAACTGGATGGCCATAAAAAACTTCAATTTAAGGATTTATTTTGATTGAATACAATGTACAAAATGCCAAATGCGTGCCACGTCGGCCACCCGACAAAAATTTTCTATTACGATAACAGCTAGAACTTTCATGGATCCTCCGGTTTGCGGGAGTGCCGATTTTCGTGTTGAGCAGGTAAGATCGCCGGAAAGACCTTGATTTTTCGTTTGAAGCGACACGAATCTAGCGTCAGTCATTCATTTGGATCTTTCCGCCCAGCAATCCACCAAAGCCAATGCGAAAAGCGACTTGCCCGGAGTTCCCATTTAAATAAGAACCTACAACGTCAAAGCGCAATATTTTCAAAATGTTTTCGAGACCTGCAAAAACTTCAACATAGTTATTGCTGCTGTTTACATAGAACGCATTGGTGCCGGCAACAAGATTCCAGTTCAGACGTTTGAACATGGGGATCTTGTTGGTGAGAAATCCATTGAAGTGGTGTTCTCCGTGTGCTGTTGCATAGAATGAGGCAGTTGTGCTGTTTGCATAATAAGGAGCTACCTGGAAGCTGTTCAAATATTTGCTTGCAAATATTGTTTGGTTGCCATTGAAGTGCCGGTAATCCTGCGCAAACACAAGATTATCGTTTAAAAATCCGCCGATGTCAATGTTGTAACTGAATTCACCTGCAAGTTTGAAATTCATGTGATCGGCTATGGTAAAATTCCATTTGTCAAAATCAACATCACTGCCGAGTGCATTTCTTAATCCCTTTTGATACGACAAAGTAAATGTGGGATACCTGGAACCCAGCGGCATTTTATAATGCGGATACTGGATAAATTTTTGTCCCGGCTGATATTCGATCGCCGCTGTTAAGATCACAGCCTGGTGTTGCGCAAATTGTTTGTCGATGATCTCGAACGGATAATTTGGCGTGAATTTGACACTATCGTATTTAATGATCGCGAAGTCGGTTGTATTATTAAGGGGCAAACGGTCTTCGTACAGCAGGTTGATTTTGTATTCCACACCACTCTCTGCTCTGCCATCATAATTTAAAGCTGCAAAATAGTTCTCATAGATCTTCATGTAATTATGATTGAAGAAAAGCGTATAGACGCTATTGAGTAATGGCGTTATTGGTTCGTCTTTGTTGAATTGGCTCACACGTTTGCCGCCACTAAAGGAGAAATTACTTCGGCCGAAACCTGCATCGATCTCATCATTCAGACTATCATGATTCCACCAGAAATTTCTTTTGCTCCAGCTCAGTGTTCCCCACGCATTAAAATGCGTATTGCTAAAACCGTAACGGATGTGAGGTGTAAAAGACAGCTCACGGCTCACGTTTGGAAATGCTCTTCTTATCGTTGCTTCGGCATTTGCCGCGACGCCTTCAACTGTGTTATACGAGACCTGTTTCAGCAATGGTTGCCATGCGACCGATGTCCATTTCTTCGGATCGTAATTGGAACGTGTGAAACCATTCCACAAAATATTCCCTACACTCACCTTGCCCTGCATTCTTCGCAGCGAATCGCGGTAATGTTGAGTAAAGCCGGAATCGCGCTGGTAGCGGAACATACTGTCTTTTACTTTGTAATCCTTTATTTCATCCGGTTCAAGCGGAACAGGCCGCACGGAATCCCAGTAAGTTTTTGGTTTCTTATTCACTGCTGTGTCATATTTCACGATAACGTTGTTGAAATATTTTTTTGCAAAGCCAGGATTCACATCGTAATTATTAAACACGTTCAGAAAGTTTCCCACTGCGTCCACACCCAAAATATTGAAAGTAAAATATACGACCTGGTCTTTGGTGCGCCACACATCATTTGAAACCGGAAAATGAATTTGTTTTATCTGCAGTGTATCGAGCAACTCAAGCTGCGATTCCTTCGTAAGCATGAGGTCAAGGCTGTGAATGCGCCAGTCAGCTTCGGTGATATTTATAGTTCCCGTGAAGAGCGGCTCATAGGTTCTTTTCGGCGTGACCTGGATCTTGTTTACTTCTTTTCCATCTTCAAAAAACGACCCGAGGTAATGATATTTATAAAAATTGAGCGCGCCGTCTGCAATGGGTGACACATAACCGCGTGGTGCGAAAGCCTCCGTCAGCACAGTTACATTGTTTTCATAAAAATTAATGAACGTGGGGAAGTTGAAACCATAACCGTTCGATCCGCTTTCTCGGCCCGACAACACTTCGAGCTTGATCTTATCTGGTTTTTTGAAAGCCATCTTCGTGAGCGATTCGGATAAATAGATAATTCCTTTTCCCGACGAATCAAGA
>DASQJI010000671.1:0-2410 GCA_035631175.1 Parafilimonas sp. | reverse complement strand
GCACATTGGCGCAAAAGCAGGTGCTAACATGAATAAAATTGACGGACAATCGTTTAAACAAGGTTATGAACTTGGTTACCAATTAGGCGGCTACGTGGAACTGAATTTCAACAAGAACTGGGGTATTCAGCCGGAACTTCTCTTCAGCCAGACAAATACAATTGTCGACTCCGGTTTTCAACACATTTACCAGGACATTGACGAGGCGGTAATCGGGCAAAAGGCTCATCTTAATTACCTGAATATTCCTATCCTATTACGCATAAACGCAGGAAGTATCCTCACGTTTAATGCTGGTCCTCAGTTTAGCATTTTGATGAACAAAGATGCGAGCCTTGTGCACAACGGCAAACAAGCTTTCAAGAATGGCGACGTGGCAGCAGTGTTAGGCGCCCAGGTCAATTTGGGAGCGATCAATTTTTATGGGCGCTATAATATTGGCCTCAATAATTTGAATGATATAGATAACCAGGATAAATGGAAAAGCCAGCAATGGCAACTCGGCCTCGGCTTAAGGATCTTATAGAAGATATGTAATCATGCTTTGGGTAAGAGCATCGTACGAGCGTATGATGCTCTTTTTATTTCCGGGATGTCCGGTTCAGGCTCCGCACATCCGTGAGAGAAAAAGATGCCTCACAGATGCACACGGATTGCCCAGATTTTTTCGCACCGGGTTAACAGGGCAAGTAGGGTTGTTGTTGACAAACATTTTTTCGGTGTTCTGTGGTCCCTCTATGCGCACCACATCTACTCCGGTTTGAGACGAATACTCCGCTCGCTGCTTAATTTCTACATTTGCTGAATGAACGCACGGGTCAAGCTTATTGAATGTCCGCGGGACGCGATGCAGGGCTGGCCGCGTTTTATTTCAACGCAAAAAAAGACAAGGTATATCAACAGTTTGCTGCAAGTTGGTTTTGACACGATCGACGCAGGAAGTTTTGTTTCACCGAAAGCAATTCCCCAGATGGCTGATACGAAAGAGGTGATCAAAAATTTGAAGCCGGATAAATCAAAATTGCTGGTGATCGTGGCAAATGAACGAGGAGCCGACGACGCCGTACAATTTGATGAAGTGACTTATCTCGGTTTCCCTTTTTCTATCTCCGAAACATTCCAAATCCGAAATGCGAACAGCACGATCCAAGATAGCCTGGCAAGAGTTGAAAAAATAAGTGAACGTTGCGAGCGGTATCAAAAAGAATTGGTGATATACCTCAGCATGGCGTTTGGCAACCCTTACAACGATCCCTACAGCGAAGACGTGCTCCTGCTTTGGGCTGATGAAATGGTGAAAAGAAATATTCGAATTATTTCACTCGCCGATACGGTTGGCCTTGCTTCTGCTGAACAGATAAAATTTGCATGCAATGCATTAATTCCAAAATATCCGGAAGTTGAGTTTGGTGTCCATTTACATTCTTCATTTCAAAACAGGAAAGAAAAGCTCACTGCCGCATTGGATGCGAATTGTTTTCGATTTGACGGCGCTTTAAGAGGAATCGGCGGTTGCCCGATGGCACAAGACGACCTTGTAGGGAATATGGACACGGTATTTATGATCGAATACTTCAGGGGAAAAAATTTATTGAAGGATCTGGATGAAGATGCGCTTGCGGAAAGCCTGCAGATAGCCTCAGAAATTTTTGTGTAATGCAGATCGTTTACGAAACAAAAATCAAAAAATGTTTTCAATGTCCAGGGCACCACGGCTTACCGTTGCGTTTAAATTCTAAAGTTTGAGCCAATGCAATTTTTTGCGAACATACAGATCAAACCGCTTGATCCCCCGATCACCCATAAACACAAAATTCTGGTCACCGGCTCATGTTTCACTGAACACATTGGCAATTTTTTACTCGACGGCAAGTTCAATATATTGCAAAATCCGAACGGGATTTTATTTGACCCGATAAGCGTTGCATCCAGCCTTGTTTCATACATCGAAAAAAAACAGTACTCAGAACAGGAATTATTTTGCCTCAACGAAACGTGGCACAGCTGGGATCATCACAGCCGTTTTTCGAACGCGGATAAAGATGAATGCTTAAAAAAGATCAACCGTTCACAAAGAGAAGCTCATGCATTTTTAGAAAACGCCGATTGGTTGATGATCACCCTCGGCTCGGCATTCACTTATAAGCTCGTGCCCGATTCTCCGCTCAGCGCTCGGGGAGAGGCCTCGGGTGAGGCAGTCGCCAATTGCCATAAAGCACCAGCGCAAAATTTTGTCAGGCATTTGAATACAATCGAAGAAATAGTGTCGGCATTAGATTCTGCGATCCACCGATTATTTCATTTCAATCAAAATTTAAAGATCATTTTTACGATCAGTCCTGTCCGGCATTTACGCGACGGAGTGGTTGATAATAATCGCAGCAAAGCAAGATTGATCGAAGCGGTTCAC
>DASQJI010000670.1:0-7639 GCA_035631175.1 Parafilimonas sp. | reverse complement strand
TTGCAGGGCAGTGTCGTTTTAATCGACAAGCCATTGCGCTGGACGTCGTTTGATGCAGTAAAAAAAATACGAATATTGACCGGTGTATCAAAAGTGGGACACGCGGGCACGTTGGACCCATTGGCGACGGGGCTTTTGATCATATGCACTGGCAGTTTTACGAAAAATATTCTTGAATACATGGGCATGGAAAAAGAATACACGGGAACGATCATTGCCGGCGCGACAACTGCTAGTTACGATCTTGAAAGTGAGCCTGAAGATTTCAAGGATCTGAGTAATTTATCAAGCGATTCGATATACGCTGCTGCGCAAAATTTTAAAGGGGAAATCTTGCAGGTGCCACCGGTGCATTCAGCGATCAAACAGAATGGTAAGCCGGTTTATTTGAGTGCAAGAAAGGGAAAAGAAGTTGTGCTGGACGCGAGAAAAGTTACCATCAGCGAATTTGAGATCACCGGTATTTTGTTGCCGGCGATTTCTTTCAGGGTAGTTTGTTCAACCGGCACATACATTAGAAGCCTCGCAAATGATTTTGGAAACGTTCTTGGAACAGGCGCCTATTTGGGCAGCCTACGAAGAACGCGCATTGGTAAGTTTTCTGTTGAGGACTCTCTAACTCCGCAGGCTTTTGAAGAACACGTCAAAAGTCTTAAGCTCGACTCAGAAGGGCAACCCAATACCTAATTGGATAGCGTAATTGTTGCGCCTCGGACTTATCACGTTACCCTTATCATCATACTTCGCAAACTCCTTGTTCGTCCATGTGAAATTTCGGAGGAATTCAAATCCATTCGTTTCAAACCGGGCCGGATCTTTGAATTTGATACCCATGTCAACCCTGATCAAAAAATAATTAAAGTCAAAACGCAGACCGGTGCCGATACCGATCGCGATGTCTTTTCCTAACCGTGCAAGGTCGAATTCGCTGTTCGGGTTGTTTGTGTCTTTCCTAACGTTCCAGATATTGCCGGCATCTATGAACAACGCGCCGTTGATGTTCACGCTCGAATAATGAGCAATCGGATAACGGTACTCAGCATTTGCTTCCAATTGCATATCCCCATAGCGGTCGCGGAAGGTACTTGACGTATCGCTTAACAGCGAAGAACCTAAACCTAATTGCCGCAATGGCCATGCTCGCATGCTGTTGGGACCTCCCGCTACAAACTGTTTGAAAAACGGCAAGGTCTTACCCGAAGGGCTATTTTCATTATAATTAAATCCTATTCCTGCGAGGGCGCGGAAGACAACAGCTGTTTTTCGCAAGGCTACCTGTTTCCTTATTTCACCTTCCACTTTTACGAATTGATAAACTTTTGAATCGCGGCTTATCACTAATGGTAATCCCGAAATTTCACCAGACAGGCGTCGGTAGTTCGTAGTATTCCATTTGCCTGGAAAAGTTTTATTCCAGCTAACCTGGCCACCAATAACAGAGCCGGTATTGAAGGAGTTTCTTAAGAATGGATTTTCATCGAACGCTTGCGCAAGCAAAGGCAACGTATCCAGGGAATAAAGTTCAATGTTTGGTATTCTTACCTGCCAGATGTTCGTTTTGTTTTTCCAGTCCCAGCCATAATTAGCAACTGCCGATCGCAGCCTGAAAAAATCCTTTCGCTCGGCGTATGATGCGTTTGCACTGATCACCGTTCGCCCGAAATCCAGCTTGCCTGGCTTTTTTATTTTGAACGGGAGAAAAGGTTTCGGAATGGTATAGGTTTGCCCTAACGATATTTGAAACGCCTGCAGAAATGCGCTGCTTTGGTTGAACAATTCCACCGCATTTGTAAAACTTGTTGTTGACTGCACCGCCCTGTGCCACACGTTCCTGTTGCGGTATGTAATGTTCAGCGCAAGACCAAAAAGATCGGACAGGCTTAAATAATCGCCGGTGTTTCTGCTCGCTTCAAGGTTATACGTAATGTTTTGTTTTCTGTCGGGATAAAGAAAGTAATATATGTCCACCGAGTCGCCGCGAATAACGGTCCTTGTGTCAACCTGCTTCCACGAACCCATTTGTCCATACGTATTGATCGTTTTATAAAACAGGTCATCGTTGTATAAACGTCCCGGGTGGACGAAATTCGAGTTCTTAAAGATCTTCGGATTGAAAACGCCCTGGCGGTATAGAACAGTATAATTTTTCGCCGACCAGCTTTTGAACGAATCCATCTGCATCATGATACTGTCCGGGAACTCTGCGACATGCGTCTCGGGAAAGTAATAAACGTTTCCATTGACAAACCGTTTCAAGAACAGGGAATCACTGTTAGTGGTTGTAGTATCTGCCAGCCTTCTTTGTTCAATCGTAACGATCGCCGTAGGATTTTGCTTTCGTTTTTCTGCAGCCTTTTGAATCAGCTCAGCTTGTTCAAACGGATCGATAGTAACCTTCAGCAGTGAAATATCTGTCGTGTCAACAACCGCCGCAAGGTTATCTCTCCGCATCAAAAAATATCCGCGCGATCTGTACAACGCAACCAGCCTGTTGAGTTCTGCTGCGATCGCTTCTTTTGAGTATGGCGTTTTACCTGGGTCGATCTTTTTATCGCCAGCATTGCGTCGTGCGATCCTCTGCAATGCCGAATCTGTCAAATTATAACCGAGCGAATCAATGATCGTCCTTTTGCCCGGGTCGATATTCATTACGACCGTCGTTCTCAATTGATCGGGCTTGCCGCTTTTATGGAATGTATCGACGTAGAATGTGTCTTTCAGATCCACATTGAAATATCCCTGTGAGAAAAGAAAACTGCTCATGAACCTGCGCGTGATGCTGATCATGGCAGTGTCAAACACCGGGGGATTCTTCAGTGAATATAATACGCCTAGCTTTTGAACGCGCCTGGCAAACAAACTGTCGGCCCAATAATTCACAAGGTTTTCTTCCAACCGCGTTTTCTCATCCTTACTCAGATCTGCATTGATGTTTATTTTATTATTGTAGACGAAAGGAGTATCAACTGGGTAGTTCTTAACTTTCACACTTCTAAAAAACAGAAACTTTTCGCTCGTACAGGAACAAATGCAGCAAATTAATACCGGTGCGATAAAACAAATTTTTCTAGCAGATAAAACCATAGAACATGCTCAGCAGGAATGAGGCCAAATATATCCAAAGTTTATACCATAAAAAAAACAGGGACGCTGAGGAAATGTTTGTTGCAGAAGGAGTCAAGCTCGTCGGAGAGTTATTGCGATCTGGTTTGAAAATTTATAAGATTTATGCGTTACAAAAATGGATAGACCATAACGCCGATGTTGACGATGCAGTTGTAGTTACCGAAACTGAATTAAAAAAGATATCGGGCTTTGAAACGCCCAATGAAGTGATCGCGATTGCGGGAAAAAAAGCTGAAGTAGCGGTTCCGGATTTGAAGGGAAAGATCACGTTACTGCTCGATGGCATACAAGATCCTGGCAACATGGGAACGATTATTCGCACTGCGCATTGGTTCGGTATACAAAACATCATTGCTGCAAATGACAGCGCGGATGTTTATAATCCAAAAGTGATACAGGCAAGCATGGGCAGTTTCCTGCATGTAAATATTTTTTATAGAGATCTGAAAATATTTTTATCTGAAAACACAATTCCTGTTTATGGGACGGTTTTGAACGGAGAAGATATTTCAATGCTCGCGCGTCCTGATGAATGCGTGCTCATCATCGGGAACGAATCAAAAGGTATAAGACCCGATATAATAGGTTTTGTTGAAAAAAAAATAACGATAAAGCGTATCGGAGCTGCAGAATCATTGAACGCCGCAATTGCAGCCGGCATCATTCTATGGAGATTCTGCAACCGTTGATCAGTCTTTTCCCATTCGCCTTAAGAAAGAAACGTGCGATATCACGGCCTGGTACATCCGCGGGTATTCCAGGTATGCAATATTGTACTCCTGGCAGGCCTGCCTGATAATTTTGCTGATAACAGGATAATGAACGTGGGAAATTTTCGGGAACAAATGGTGTTCTATCTGGAAATTTAATCCGCCCACAAACCACGAGATAGCACGATTTCTTGTAGCAAAATTTGCGGTGGTACGAAGCTGGTGTATTGCCCATTCGTCTTCCATTTTCCCGGTTAGTTCATCGGGTATCGGGAATTGCGTATCCTCAACAGTGTGTGCAAGCTGGAACACAATACTTAAAATGAACCCTGCAACCATGGTCATGATAAGAAACCCTATCACTGTATCCACGAAACCGACGGTGTAGATCGGTATAACAAGAAACATCGCATAGCTTATGATCTTATAGATCCAAAAAGAAAAGTGGTCGTTCAAAGTCATTTTTTTCAGAGGTACATCGCCAATCTTCCTTGTGAAATATTTTTTATAGTCAGAAAAAAAGATCCAGTAAGCATGAAGGAGACAATAAAAGAACCAGAAATACCAATGCTGGAACTTGTGCATGGAATATTTTTTCTGCGTTGTGGCCATCCGCAAAAATGGTTTGGCATCAATATCATCATCTACTCCGTCAATATTCGTATAGGCATGGTGAATAACATTATGCTTCATGTTCCACATAAAGTGGCTTCCGCCTAAAAACCCGAGCGTCATTGCACCCATTTTGTTCAGCAACGGATATTTACTGAAACTGCCATGCGCGCCATCGTGCATTATATTAAAGCCAATGGCTGCAACCGTGCAACCAAGAATGACGCATTCCGCAATCGCCCACCATCCCGGCGGAGTAAAGAAGACAAGCTGGATATACAGGTATATATACACCGAAAGCAGGATAACCGCTTTTATCCATAGCTGGAAGTTGCCGGATGTAGATTTACCGGTGGTTTCGAAATATTGTGAAATACGTCTTTTTAGTTCTGTATGAAAAGAAGGTTTGAGCTGTGCAAATTTTGGAGTGTTCATGTATTGACATTACCTGAAATAATAGAGATAACGTGGCGCAAAGATAACATAACGCGGCCAACATTCCTTCTAATCGTCTGTCAATGGAAAAAAGAAAGCTTTTGTTTAACGCTGTGCCATTTTCTTCTCGAAACAGGAACAATGGAGCCATCCTGCATCTTTAGTCCATGGTCTCGGAAGATGAGCTAATGTAGTTTTCATTGACAAATGCGCGATCTGTCCAGCGTCCTTCGTTACCCACCGGCACATTCCATTATTCGTTCATTGCCGGCGGCAAGGTGATCGATATAAAAACAAGGAGTGCAACTAAATAATTTTTCAGTGGGTTGTTAGTTGTCTCGTTTGAGGCGGCTATTGCTTGCGCATACAAACGCACCCTTAATTTTTAATGGGAAATACGGCCGTCCCGTTTCGACGGGGGCTATCTTTGTTGTACTTTCATGTAATTAGCATATGGCGATCAAGATCTATACAAAGACGGGTGACAAGGGAAAAACGGCGTTGATCGGAGGAACTAAAGTTTTTAAAAACCATATCCGCATTGAAACTTATGGAACAATCGACGAACTAAATTCCCACATAGGCCTTGTTCGCGATTATACGCCTGAAGAAGATCAGCGCGATATCCTAAAACAAGTACAGGACCGTCTCTTTGTGATCGGCTCTTCTCTTGCATGCGATCCTGCTAAAGAAACGGGCATGAACATTCCTGACCTGAAGGAGGAGGACGTAACGTTACTCGAAAAAGAGATCGACCGGATGACCGAACAGTTGCCCGTAATGAAAAATTTTGTGTTGCCGGGCGGGCATTCAGCGGTTTCGTCGACACACATTGCTCGCTGTGTTTGCCGGCGTGCAGAAAGGTGCGTCGTGAATATGCAACAACATGACCTGTTTGTTGCACCTGTTATTTTAAAATATCTTAACCGGCTGAGTGATTATCTCTTCGTACTTGCACGTTTTATCGCGCAGGAATTGCATGTGGCGGAAATTACCTGGGCAGGCAGAAACACGAAACTTCCGACGCCCCCGTCGCTTGAAGCGTAATGAGGTGGCGGCCAGATGCGAGTAAACAATTCCTTCACAAAAACTTCCCCGTCTATACCCTACTTTTGCGCCCTCGAAAAATCGTAACATCGTAAATCGTAAATCGCAATGATAGCTGCAAGAAATATTACCCTCGCTTATGGTAAACGCGTGTTGTTCGATGAAGTGAATCTCGCTTTCACGAGGGGCAATTGCTATGGGATCATCGGCGCCAATGGCGCCGGCAAATCCACATTCTTAAAAATACTGAGTGGGGAAATTGAGCCAAACAAAGGCACTGTCGAGATCACACCGGGAGAACGGATGGCGGTGCTGAAACAAAACCAGTTTGAATTTGATGAGCAGACTGTTTTGAATACGGCGTTGATGGGCCATGCGAAACTTTGGAAAATGATGCACGAACGGGAACTGATCTATGCGAAGGCTGATTTTGATGAAGAGGATGGAATGCGCGCGGCAGAACTGGAGCATGATTTTGGAGAGATCGGCGGCTACGAAGCTGAAAGCGATGCTGCAAGTTTACTGAGCAGCCTGGGCGTTACGGAAGAATTTCATCAGAGTCTCATGAAAGACATTCCGGGTAACCTGAAGGTGCGCGTGTTGCTTGCACAAGCGCTGTTTGGTAATCCTGATATATTATTATTGGATGAGCCGACGAATGGCCTTGATATTGAAACCATCGGCTGGCTTGAAAATTTTCTCGCGGACTATGAGAACATTGTTCTCGTCGTGAGCCACGACCGTCACTTTCTCGATGCCGTTTGCACGCATGTGGCGGATGTCGACCGGCAAAAGATCAGGATTTTTACAGGCAACTATACTTTCTGGTATGAAAGCTCGCAACTGATGAGCCGCCAGATCAGCGACAAGAACAAAAAGACAGAGGAGAAGCGCCAGGCTTTGCTTGATTTTATTGCACGGTTTTCTGCAAATGCATCAAAGAGCAAGCAGGCAACATCGAGAAAGAAAGCTTTGGAAAAATTGACTATCGAAGAAATACGTCCCAGCAACCGCCGTTATCCCGGAATAATTTTTCAACCATTGCGTGATGTTGGCAACCAGATCCTGAATGTAGAAAATCTCAGCAAGGCAGTTGATGGCAGACGTTTGTTTGATAAAGTGACCTTCAGTATAAACAAAGGGGAAAAGATCGCTTTTTTAAGTAAAGACCCACTGGCTGTAACAAATTTTTTCGAGATAATAAACGGCAATGCAAAGCCGGACACTGGCAAATTCGAATGGGGCACAACGATAACGAAAGCGTATTTGCCTTTGGAAAATAGTGAATTTTTTGAGGGTGGACTCACACTGATAGAATGGTTAAGACAATATGTGCCAGCGCATGTAACGGAAGCAGATGAACCATTCCTTAGAGGTTTTCTTGGAAAGATGTTATTCAGCGGCGACGATGTTCTAAAGAAGATAAATGTGCTCAGCGGCGGCGAGAAAGTTCGTTGCATGATCAGCCGGATGATGTTACAAAATCCAAATCTTGTTGTACTCGATCAGCCTACGAACCATCTCGATCTTGAAAGTATCCAGGCTTTCAATGAAGGATGCCAGATGTTTCCGGGAATCGTTCTGCTCACTTCGCATGACCACACATTTATGCAAACGGTCGCCAACCGCGTTATCGAGCTCACACCGAATGGAATGATCGACCGGTTAATGAGCTTTGATGAGTATATGGAAGATGAGCGCGTTCACAC
>DASQJI010000669.1:0-3003 GCA_035631175.1 Parafilimonas sp. | reverse complement strand
ATGCCCAGTGTTCCGCCGGCTGCAGCCTCAGGAGAAACATGCAACACAACGGTGCCAAACCCCGTTCCACTCATTCGGCCATCCGAAATGCGTATCATGTCCGTAACACCTTTTGCCAGCAGTTTTGGAGGCAGACCTAAGTTGCCTACTTCAGGCATGCCGGGATAACCTCGCGGTCCAACATTTTTCAATACAAGAATACTGTTTTCGTCGACATCCAAACTTTCATCGTTTATTTTTCGCTTATAATCATCGATGTCTTCAAACACAACCGCCTTGCCGATGTGCTTCATCAAATGCACGCTGGCTGCGGATGGTTTCATCACGGCGCCTTCTTCGCAAATGTTGCCTTTCAGCACAACAATACCGGAAGTTTTATTAAAAGGCTTACTGATAGAACCAATCACTTCATCATTATAACACACGGCGTGAATATAATTTTCTGCAACGGTTTTTCCGTTGACAGTAATGCAATCACGATGCAACAGCGGCGACAGTTCTTTCATCACGACCGGCAATCCGCCGGCATAATAAAAATCTTCCATGAAATAAAGGCCCGACGGTTGCATGTTTGCGATGAGTGGAACATCGTTCGAGTATTTATCAAAATCATCGATCGTGAGCAGCACGCCGATCCTGCCCGCGATAGCCAGGAGATGTAACACGAAATTTGTGGAGCCGCCGATCGCCGCATTTGCCTTGATGCAATTTTGAAATGCTTCACGAGTAAGAATATCGCTGATACGCAAATTTTTTTTAACCATGTTGACGATCTCGATGCCGGACATTTGCGCAATTACTTTCCTGTTCGCATCCGGCGCTGGAATTGCTGCGTTACCTGGCAACGAAAGCCCGAGAGATTCCACCATGCATGCCATTGTGGAAGCAGTTCCCATCACCGCACAATGACCGTCGCTCCGGCACATGCCGGCTTCTGCGAGCATCATTTCTTCGTCAGTCATTTTTCCGCTGCGAACTTCTTCGCTAAATCGCCAAACGTCGCTGGTGCTGATACTCTTTCCGCGATGCCGGCCCGTTAGCATCGGTCCCCCGCTCACAACTATCGTCGGCAGGTTTACGCTGCATGCACCCATTACCAGCGCAGGTGTTGTTTTATCGCAGCCGCAGAGCAGCACCACACCATCAAGCGGATTCGCGCGAATGCTTTCTTCCACGTCCATGCTCACAAGGTTTCGATAAAGCATCGCTGTTGGTTTTATCAACGTTTCCCCTAACGACATAACCGGAAATTCAACAGGCAATCCGCCGGCTTCGAGCACACCGCGTTTCACCCATTCGGCAAGTTCTCTGAAGTGTGAATTGCATGGCGTTAATTCACTCCATGTATTGCAAATGCCGATCACAGGCTTTCCCGAGAATTCAAATGAAGGAATTCCTTGCTTCTTCATCCATGCGCGGTAGATAAATCCATCTTTTCCTTTGCGCGCAAACCAGCCTTCGCTGCGAAGTTTTTGCATGAAAATATTTTCAGCGAACGTAAGTAATGTGTTCGGAAAAACCGAGAATTGGAACTCGGTCACTATATTTTTAAATTTTGCATTTCGCCTGGCTGCCCGATAACAGTCCTTGTAGACTCACCAAACGATCGCCTCAAAGGCCGTATCTGAAATGTTCACAAAGCTATTTAGCGGTAACTTGCTATTGATCCTTATGTATAGAATCCTTTTAGCTGCTTCAATTGTTTGTTTCGCACATGCACAAGCGAAAGCCCAACAAATAGTTTATTCTTCATCTCTCGGGAACAGTGGAACTGCGCGTTGCCATATTATTGGTATGGTAAAAGACCACATCGTTGTATGGAATTTCAATTTTGGAAAATACAGCCATTCATACATTATGATTTATGATACCAATCTAAAACTTTCCAGGAAGGTGAGCACAAATATTCTTAAAAGTGATACCCTTTATGGAATTGATTTTATCCATACCTCCGATTATTTCTGCGTTTTCTACCAGTGCCGGAAAAACAAATGTTATTTAAGCAAGCTTGCCTGGTTTAATGAAAACGGCAATTGCACCAGAATTAGAACGGTTGACAGCATTTTTTTAAACGCAAATAATGCGGCAATTACTAAATATCCGGTTGGCGTTATTCAGTCACACGAATCGGGAAGTTTCGCATTGGTTAAAGCAACTCCTGATGCGGAAAAAAGCTCTATAAATGTTAAGTATAGTTTGTATAATGATAATCTTATTCACTCAGGTGACGTTAAACTGCCGTTTGATTATAATACTGGTAATATCAATTCTTTTATCCTTGATGAGAACAAGAACCTTTGGCTTACAGAGACAGAAAACAATAATGATCGAAGTCTTATAAGAGTGTATAAGATAAATACGCTTACAGACAACGTTACGAACACTGTCAGGAGTATCGGGAATGGCCACCTGGTCGCAAGAAGCGTAAATATTTTTGTGGACAAAAAATATTTGGTTTATGGTGAATGGACATCGGCATTCGATAGTACTATTAGTGCAACAACTATAAAAGGAATTTTCGTTTGGCAATTGCATCCGGATCTAACAGACATTTCGACGGACACTGTTCTTGAGATCAGTGCCGCAACAGATTCGTGTTTAGCTGGTAAGAACTTTTTTACACTGCAGGCGGTCCGATCGGCTGATAACGGATTTAGTTTCGCTGTTGGGCCCGGAAAACTTTTTAGTAGTTTTTCTCATAATGGTCTGTATAATCCTCCAGATAGTTATTCTTATCGCAATTTTTTACTTTATGAGCCGCGACCTCCCAGCTCCCCGCTTTACTCTTCTGTTGTTCCCGTAGACAACGGACTTTATAAGGACCTTAATTATCGGTCGCCCGATCCATTTGGAACCTACCCGGAGCATAATCCGCAAGGCCCACCCCCTTTGCCACATGATTCTGCAGGGCCAATATTGATTGGAGATATTATCACCGGTGTTGTTAACATAAACAGCCAGAATAAAATCGTGTGGCGGAGCTGTTTTATTAAGGCCATTGAC
>DASQJI010000668.1:0-8513 GCA_035631175.1 Parafilimonas sp. | reverse complement strand
TTTCAAAATCCTCGGTGTGAGCGGGCCCCTCAATCAAATCCAACCTCACCTCCGCCGCATTCACTTCGCTTACATTGTGAATGTCCAGCATGTATCGCGGGTGAGTTCCATGCATGATATCTTCCAAAAATTCAGGCGGCTTGGTCACGCCAACATATTTATTTGAAGCAAT
Organism: Parafilimonas sp.; assembly: GCA_035631175.1. Lineage (GTDB taxonomy): Bacteria > Bacteroidota > Bacteroidia > Chitinophagales > Chitinophagaceae > Parafilimonas. The sequence goes on along the minus strand of DASQJI010000668.1, from coordinate 8,341 downwards.
AACCGAGTGCCTGTTCACCTTTGTAGGCCCTTCGATCATCCAATCTTTAGTATCCTTTTTTTCAAAACGGCATTCGTTACAGATCCATCCGGGCGTTCCTTTGGTACTATCCCTTACTTCGCCCCACTCGTCCTTACGCGCAGTAACACGGAACACTTCATCGCCACGCATCCACAATCTTACTTCGCCGCAACATTTCGGACAATCACGATGGGCGTCAACCGGCTTCGTAAACCAAACCCGATTTTTGAATCGGAATGTTCTGTCTGTTAATGCCCCTACAGGACAAACATCGATGATGTTTCCGATGAAATCATTATCGAGGCTCTTTTCGATGTACGTCGCGATCTCTGAATGATCTCCCCTGTCTAGAATTCCGTGCTGCCTTGTATTGGTAAGCTGGTCAGCCGCAAATACACACCGGTAACATAAAATGCACCGCGTCATGTGGAGTTGAATGTTGGGGCCGAGCGTATGCTTCTCAAACGTACGACGATCGAACTCATAGCGCGTTCCTTCGCGGCCATGTTCATAGCTGAGATCCTGCAGATCACATTCGCCTGCCTGGTCGCAGATCGGACAATCAAGCGGATGATTGATGAGCAGCATTTCAACGATGCCTGCTCTTGCATCAGTAACTTTTTGCGAAGTGATGTTTTTTACTTCCATTCCATCCATCACCGCTGTCTTACAACTCGCAACGAGCTTCGGCATGGGGCGCGGATCTTTATCTGATCCTCTGCTTACTTCAACTAAACATGTCCTGCATTTTCCGCCGCTGTTTTGCAGCTTTGAATAATAGCACATAGCGGGCGGAGCTACATCTCCGCCGATTTGCCTGGCAGCATTCAAAACAGTAGTACCTGCCGGCACTTGTATCGTTATGTTGTCGATCGTTACTTTAAATAATGGTTGTTCTGCCATACCCTAAATCCCTAAAGGGACTTTTCAAGATTAAAATTAAAATCAGACTGTTGCCAATTCAAGGGGCTCCGCATAATGCGCCAGGCCATAATTTCTTTTCACGCATTCGTCCGGATTTAAAACGTGCCATTCGAATTCATCCCTGAAATGCCTGATGGCTGCTGCAACAGGCCATGCAGCCGCATCGCCGAGCGGACAAATCGTGTTGCCTTCTATCTTACTCTGTATATCCCAAAGCAAATCTATATCACTCATCTTACCCTTTCCGTACTCAATATTTTTTAAGATCTTCTCCATCCACCCGGTTCCCTCGCGACAAGGCGAACACTGGCCACAGCTTTCATGTCGATAAAATCTTGCAAGGGTGTATGTATGCCGAACGACACACTGGTCTTCGTCAAAAACAATAAATCCGCCGCTCCCCATCATGGAACCCGTTGCAAAACCACCGTCTGCAAGACTTTCGTAATTCATATACCGGGTTTCGCCTTTGGCAGTTTTCAGCAATAAATTGGCCGGAAGGATTGGCACCGAAGAGCCACCAGGAATACATGCCTTTAATCTCTTCCCGTTCGGAATTCCACCGCAATATTCATCACTATAAATAAATTCTTCCACAGAGATCGTCATGTCAATTTCATACACACCCGGCTTATTGATGTTGCCACATGCTGATATCAATTTTGTGCCGGTGGATTTTCCCACACCGATCTTCGCGTACTCATCGCCGCCCATGTTAATGATAGGAACAATGGCTGCAAGTGTTTCAACATTGTTGACGACAGTCGGGCAATCCCAAACACCGCGAACGGCCGGAAAAGGCGGTTTAATTCTCGGGTTGCCCCGTTTGCCTTCGAGACTTTCCAGCAAAGCGGTCTCCTCTCCACAGATATAAGCGCCGGCCCCGCGATGGATATAGATTTCACAGTCGAAGCCAGTGCCTAAAATATTTTTTCCAAGCCACCCATTATTTTTTGCTTCGGTGATCGCTTGCTCCAGGATATCGACTATCCACGCATATTCGCCGCGTATATAAATATATGTACGACCGCTCCCGAGCGCGTACGACGACACAATTAACCCCTCTATCAACAAATGCGGAAGAAACTCCATTAAATAACGGTCTTTGAAGGTGCCGGGCTCACTTTCGTCTGCGTTACAAACAAGGTATCTTGGAACGCCTTCCGGTTTAGCAAGAAAACTCCATTTCATACCAGTTGGAAAACCTGCTCCTCCCCTTCCGCGTAAACCGCTTTTCTTCACTTCCTCAACGATATCATTCGGCGACATTTTGAATGCTTTCTCTACACTCTTATATCCACCTTCTCTCCGGTACGCTTCATAATACCGGATCCCTTCAACGTGATCTTTTTCTAATAATATTTTTTTCATTCTGACTTCTCAAACATTTTATTGCAGGTCAGGCAACTTCACACTTTCCCGGGCAACCAGTTTCCAGTCGCCGCTCATTTTGATCCAAGTTAATGTTACAAGCAGATTTAGATCCGTCGGCTTACCGCCAAAGATCACACTTGTTTTTAGTTTGACGGTGACCACGCTCGCATTATCATACATCCGAATATTCATGTCTGAAGGCTCGATAGATTTATAATCCTGGAAGCCGCTCATTACGTCTTTTATCAGTTGAGATTTTGTCTGGACAAAACCGCTGGAATGAATATAAGTAACATCATCGGCTAACAACGATGATAACGTGACACTATCTTTTGCCAGCAGCGCATTTCGCAAACTCTGCATTTTCATCATCACGTCGTTTTTACCAGCAGCATTCTGCGCCTTTACTGTAAAAGCTAATGGCAGTAAAAGAAATACAATGAATAAGGTTTGTCGGTTCATCACTAATTATTTTTCTTCATGATTGAACATCCATCCAATACCATATTTATCTTTCAGCATCCCGAATCTTGCGCCCCAAAATTGTTTCGCTAACGGCAAAACGATTGTTCCGCCCCCGGCCAATTTATTAAATGTCCTTTCCATTTTATCGGCATCGTCAAAGTCGACTGATAATTGGATGTTCCCTTCAGTTGAACTTTTGTAGCCCTTCGGTCCGTCGGATATCATGATCAAACAATCACCGAATTTCAAACTGACGTGCATGATCTTACTCTTCCAGTCGTCATCAACGGGCATTGGACCATCTGCATACCGGCTGAGGCGGATAATTTCGCCGTCGAATATGTCGCGGTAAAAATTCAGCACTTCTTCCGCGTTTCCCGAAAAATGTAAGTATGGATTTAATTTCATATTGATTGTGTTGAAACGAATTTACAAATGAGCGTCTCGTTGCAATGCCGTTATGACGTCTATATGTTTCGATCGAATTGCCATGTTTCAATTGTTCAACACTGCTTTACTCCTGCAGTCTGCAATTATCGCGTCTATTTTTTCTTTGGTTAAATGTTCACGATACGTCTTTCCGAATTGCATCATCGGCGCATAGCCGCAGGCACCAAGACATTCAACAGTTTTCAGGCTGAACATTCCATCGGCCGTCGTTTCTCCCGGTTTGATGCTGAGTGTTTTTTCTATATAAGCGATAATGTTGTCACTTCCATTCAGCATGCAAGGGCCTGTTTCACAAACTTCAAACATATATTTTCCAACTGGCTTCAGGTTATACATGCTATAGAATGTTGCGACCTCATACACTTCGATCGGCTGCAGCTGCAACAGTTCAGCGACATAATCCATCACAGGGACATCGAGCCAGCCACCAAATTCGTCCTGTGCAATGTGCAGAATTGGCAACAGCGCGCTCTTCTGTTTACCGTCAGGGTAATGGCTGATGATGTCCTGTACTTCTCTTAATTTATTTTCTGAAAATCGGATCATCAGTCTTTCTTTTTCTTCGCAATAATTTTTCTGAGTCCTTATTAAAAATCATCTTCGTCGGTAAAACTTTTGCTCCTTTTTTCGCCGATCAGTTGAATGTCTTCGGTATACCGTTCCTTTAAAATATGCTTCCAAACTTGCTTGTTCCAATCAAAAGCTTGTCGCATTCTTTCAGTAACCGGCAAGTTCGCCCAATACTCAATATCGGCATCTTCACCTTCATCAAAGGACACTTTGCCTTCTTTTATCTTCCTTTCTTTTTCCATTAGCTATCCATTTCGCCGGCAATTAAATTCAGGCTGCTCATTACAATGATCGCGTCGGCCAGCATTGCACCTTTTATTAATTCCGAATATGCCTGGTAATAAATGAAGCAGGGCCTCCTGAAATGTAAACGATATGGGGTCCTTCCTCCATCGCTTATCAGGTAGAAACCCAACTCTCCATTACCCGCCTCGACGCTTTGATAAACTTCACCGGCGGGCATCTCAATTTCACCCATGATGATCTTGAAATGCCAGATGAGCGCCTCCATTTTTGTATACACATCCTCCTTCGGCGGCAAGTAATATTCAGGAACGTCGGCGTGAAAAACTTCAGCTTCGGCACCTTTAAATTCCTGCACTTTGCGATAAGCCTGTTTGATGATATTGAGCGACTGCCACATTTCCTGTTCGCGTACGAGGAACCTGTCATAGCAATCGCCGGTTGAACCAACCGGAATGGTAAAATCAAAATCTTCATAGCTACTGTAAGGAGTGTGGATCCTCACATCGTAGTCCACTCCTGCTGCGCGCAGGTTAGGCCCGGTGAATCCATAGTTCAATGCGCGCTCAGCATTGATCGGTCCGGCGCCGATCGTACGTTCCATAAAAATGCGATTGCGCATCAGCAGGTTTTCAAATTCCTTTAAAACTGCAGGATATTCGTCCAAAAACTTTTCAAGTTTCTCAAAGGCAACGTTTGGAAAATTTCTTTCAAAACCACCAATCCGTCCAATATTTGTCGTCAGCCGTGAACCACACACAGATTCGTAGATCTCGTAGATCAGTTCACGATATTGCATTACATACAAAAAGCCGGTAAATGCACCGGCGTCCACAGCCACCACTGAATTGCAGATCAGGTGATCTGAAATTCGCGCGAGCTCCATTATTATTATACGGAGATAATCGACGCGCTTTGGCGTTTTTACTTTCAAAAGTTTTTCGCATGTGAGGTGCCAACCCATATTATTAAGCGGGCTGCTGCAATAATTCATCCGGTCGGTAAGAGGAGTGATCTGGTAAAGCGGGCGCCGTTCTGCGATCTTTTCAAAAGCCCGGTGTATATAGCCAATGGTTTGTTCTGCAGAAACAACCCTTTCGCCATCCATCTCCAAAATATTTTGAAACACACCATGCGTGGCCGGATGTGTTGGCCCGAGATTCAATGTAGTGGTCTGCTTCTCGATCGAGCCGTCAGGTAACTTAATATGTTTCTCTTGTGCTTGAACTAAATCTGGCATTTGATCCGTTTAACGGTTCGACGAAAATTTGTCGACCGGTGACGATTAATTAAACCAATTTGTCTCCAACATTATTTTTTTCCGATTCGGCAATGGTATGGTCGTCCTCTGTTTTCACGGTTCCGTATCCCAGCGTTCCTCCCCTGCCAAACATTTCATCATCCTTATCTTTTCTTGTCTGATCTTCTAAAGGATATTCTTTGCGCATTGGAAAATAATCCATCTCATCCACATTCAAAATTCTCTTCAGGTTCGGATGGCCAACGAAGTTCACTCCGTAAAAATCGTAAGTCTCTCTCTCAAGCCAGTTGGCAGCTTCGAATAATTTGGTTGCTGTAAAAATATCGGGTTGATCAATATCAGTGTAAATTTTAAACCGGATCCTTATGTTGTCTGTTAAGTTGTGCAGGTGATAGACAATGGCGAGCTCCCTTCCTTTTTGATCCGGGTAATGCACAGCGCACAACGTTGTAAGAAAACGAAATTTCAACTCGTCGTCATCAAACAAGAACTGCATCAGTTTCAAATTCATGTCCTTCGGCGCCTCGAAAGTGAGCATCCCGTAAGGTTCCTCAAAATTGAAAACTTGCTCACCAAATTTTTCTATAAGCCGTTCTTTAATTCGTTCGTTAGTCAGAGCCATGTCAATTTGAAAATTGTAAAATTTGAAAGTTTGAAAAATGCCATTACCACATTCTCAAATTTTCAAATTAACTCATTACTGTATTCCATAACTGTTCAAAAGCGCTTTATAATGGTCACTGTTCCTGCGTCGTAAACTCTCATTATTCACCAGTTCCTGTATCCTCATTACACCATCGATCACTGCTTCCGGGCGTGGCGGACAGCCGGGTATATAAACGTCAACCGGAATGATCTGGTCTATCCCTTGCAACACCGAATAGGTATCGAATATTCCTCCCGAAGCTGCGCATGCACCCATCGCTAAAACCCAGCGGGGTTCGGCCATCTGCAAGTACACTTGTTTAAGCACAGGGCCCATTTTTTTTGCGATCGTGCCCATAACCATCAAAAGATCACACTGGCGCGGGGTAAAACCTAAACGCTCGGAACCAAAACGGGCGAGGTCGTAATGTGCTCCCATAGTCGCCATGAACTCGATACCGCAGCATGATGTAGCAAACGGCAGCGGCCAAATTGAATTTTTTCTCGCGAGGCCCACGATCTTTTCGAAGCTCGTTGCAAAGTATCCTTCGCCCTGCAATCCTTCCGGCATTTCAGCCAGGGCAATATTATCGTATATCTCTGTTTTTTTCGGGTGTATGTTAAAGCGAACTGGTCGTGCCATTTTTTCAATTTGAAAATTTGAAAATTTGGAGATTTGAAAATGCCGGTACCAGCGTTTTCATAATCGCAAATTTTAAAAGTATTAATCCTCCCAATGTAATGCTCCCTTTTTGATGATGTATATGAACCCCGCCAAAAAAAAGGCCACAAAAAGCACCACTTCAATAAAGCCGGTCCATCCAAGCGATTTGAAATTTACAGCGTATGGATAAAAGAAGATGACCTCCACGTCGAACAACACAAATAATATCGCTACCAAAAAATATTTAATGGCGAACGGTTGTCTTGCATCGCCGTGACTTTCTATTCCGCTTGTAAAATTCTCCAGCTTTTCCGCTGTCTTTCTTCTTGGACCGATGAGATGGGTCACGATCATGATCGTTGCGACAAAACCGGCGGCAAAAAGCAACTGGATGCCGATCGGCGCATAATCCGCGGAAGTTCCCGAAGCATTTACATCAAGCAAAAAAGAAAATGCATTCATGGGGATGATTTACGAGCAAAAGTACGGGGCAAAAAATAAAAACAACAAACAGACTTTCATGTTTAACCTATTGAAAAAACGCGCAGCGCCGTGCACAAATCTGAAAAACCAAAAACCATTCAAATCTTTTTCTCGTAGCTGATAATTGTTTGCTAAAGACAAGCAGCCATTTCTTTAATCACTTCACAAAAAACAATCATGCTAAACAAAAAAACTACACCGCGAAAACCGCTGGCCATGCTGGCTATCGTTTGCCTTTGCGGTCTGTTGATGTCTTCCTCGCACAGGGAAGCGCCATTGATAGCCAATGACCCGCTGGCGGATAACACCGATCTCTACGTTTTCAAAAATCCAAATGCTAAAGACAAAATGGTCATCATCGCGAATTATATTCCCGCTGAACTTCCTTATGGAGGACCAAACTACTACACATTTGGAGAAAACGTACGCTACGAAATTCACATCGACAACAACATCAGCACACCAGCTGATGACATCATTTACCGCTTCACATTTCGGAGCGTAGATGAGGATTCAACCACATTTTTTGATATCCGGCTGGGAAAAGAAAATCATAAGACAAGCTACACAGTTGAGAGGAGCATGAACGGTGGTGCAAGCTTCGAAACAATTCTTACCAGTGGCAAAGTACCACCACCTAATATCGGGGCAAGAAGCATTGGCGGGCCCGTGGGTCTTAACCTGCCCTATTACGCTGCAGAATGGACTTCTGATGTTGCCACTGCGAGCACGGGCGAAGAGATCTTTTGCGGCCCGGCGGATGATCCATTTTTCGTTGACCTCGGCGGCATTTTTGATTTAGGTGATGCACCAAGACAATCCGGTATGTACCGCGATGGCTTAGGACATTATAATATTCATTCCATCTGCCTCAACGTTCCTGTTGAAATTTTACAGAAAGACCATAAAAGAGTTGAGGCTGCCACAAACATACTCGATCCGAATTATATCATTGGTGTTTGGGCTTCAGCCAGCAGGCAGAAGATGCGCGTACTGAACGGAGTGTCATATTCAGAAAGCGGGGATTGGGTGCAAGTTTCGAGACTCGGGATGCCGCTAACCAACGAAGCTGTCGTACCAGTGGGTTACAAAGACCTGTGGAATTCAATGACGCCGTATGAAGACCTGGCGGATATCGGCACATTTGGAAATTTCTTTTACAATCCCGAGCTGGCTCTTTATATGGACGACGCAAAGTTCGGAGGCGCAGTTCCTGCGTTCAGTCCTTTGCGTATTCAAAA
>DASQJI010000667.1:0-1691 GCA_035631175.1 Parafilimonas sp. | reverse complement strand
TTTATAATGAATTAACCATTCAATTTATAAACGGCTTCACAATTATTTTTCGCGCGTATAATGACGGCGTTGCATACAGGATCGCTACGTCTTTCAAAGATTCCATCACGATAGTGAATGAATTAGCTGAATTTAATTTCGCCGATGGTGCGCATGCCTTCACTCCTATCATTCAGAAAAGAGCAGACCAGGACGTATTTCATACAAGCTTTGAAGAATTATATCCGTATAGATCGCTGGATACCGTTTCCGCAAATGAATATATGTATTCGCCGGTTCTTGTACGCACCTCCAACGGCTTTAAGGTCGCCGTTACTGAATCTGACCTGGACGATTATCCGGGTATGTTCTTGAAAGGCTCGTCGGCATTCACCCTCCACTCCGCATTTGCCGGCTATCCATTGGAGGAACGAATTGCAGAAGGCGACTACCCGGAACGCATCGTAAGGAAACGTGCAGCATACATCGCCAAAACAAACGGTACGAGAAACTTTCCGTGGCGCGTTTTGATCATCGCACGCAATGATAAAGAACTGCCTGCAAATGATCTCGTGTTCCGTCTTGCTTCGCCGTCGAAGATCAATGATGTGTCGTGGATTCATCCCGGCAAATGCACGGACGAATGGATCATCGACATTAACCTGTTCAATGTGCCTTTCAGATCCGGCGTAAACACAGCGTCATACAAATACTACATCGACTTCGCGAAACGCTTCGGCTTCGACCGCATCATGATGGATGCTGGCTGGAGCGATACGAAAGACCTTTTCAAAATAAATCCAAACATCAACATGGATTCTATTTCAAATTATGCGAAAGAGAAAGGGATCAAATTAAGTATGTGGACTTTGTCGATGACGCTTGATAAACAACTCGACAGCGCGCTAAAACAATTTCAGAAATGGGGCGTCGATTTTATAATGACCGATTTTATAGACCGGGACGATCAGAAAACGGTGAATTTTTATAAGCGCATTACAGAGGCTTGTGCAAAGGCGCATTTAATGATCATGTTTCATGGCGCTTACCCGCCAAAAGGTTTTAACCGCACGTATCCAAACAACATTACGCGTGAAGGTGTGCTTGGAAGCGAGTACAATGGCTGGAGTGATAAGCCAACGTCAAGACATAACCTCGTCATCCCTTTTACGCGCATGCTCGCTGGCCCGTTGGATTATGAACCCGGCTTACTCGACAATGCAACTGCGCAACAATTCAAACCTATTTGGGGAAAAGTGATGAGTCAAACAACACGATGCCAGCAGCTCGCGATGTTTGTTGTGTATGATAATCCCTTGCAAATTTTTTCCGGAAATCCGTCGCAAGGTTACCTGGAACCTGAATTTATGGAACTACTGGGTTCCTTGCCAACCACATGGGACACCACTATTATACTCGAAGCAACTGTTGGCGACAATATTGTCACTGCGCGTCGCAAAGGCCATGATTGGTATATCGCCGGCATGTGCGCAGGCGAGCCGAAAGATTTTGATTTGGACCTTTCTTTTCTCGAAGAAGGAAATTATGCGGCTAGTATTTGCTCAGATGGAGTTAACGCCGACCGCAATGCGATGGACTATGTCATTAAGAACAGTACCATACATAAAAACGAAACCGTTCATCTACACCTTGCACCGAATGGAGGGTTCTTAATGAGGCTGAGGAAAGAATGAGCAGATTGGAGATTGCGG
>DASQJI010000666.1:0-3937 GCA_035631175.1 Parafilimonas sp. | reverse complement strand
ATTCACAAACGTTCGGCACGATACGCGAGCTCTTAGACCATATCGACATTAATCGGCTTACGCCCGTCGAGGCATTGATGAAGTTGAATGAGATCAAAAATTTGCTGAAGTGATATGTATGCTTGCAATTCCTGTTGATTGTGATGTCGCTACTTGATTTCAACACATCGTGGAATACCGAAAGATAAAATTTAATTGAACCCCATTCGGGGCTCGGTATTACTGGATCGCTTGAACCCCGCACCCAAAAGCTGCGGCTATTTAAATTGAACCCTTCAGGGTTACAGAAACTCGCCATTGATCATCATCTTATCAATCAAATTCGCACCAAACGCATAGGGCAAATATGTGAGAGAAGGGATTTTTTTTGAGAAAATGAGATTTGCCTTTTTGCCAATTGCAATACTCCCGACCTCAGCCTCTAACTCCATCGCATATGCGCCATTGATCGTCGCCGCATTGATCGCTTCCTCGGGCAACATTTTCATCTGTATACAACTCATTGAGACAACCACATTCATATTACCACTCGGCGATGAACCCGGATTGTAATCGGACGCAAGAGCAACCGCGCAGCCCGCGTCGATCATTTTCCTCGCGGCTGGAAAAGGCATGCGTAAAAAATAAGCAGCGGTCGGAAGCATCGTCGCGATCGTTTCGCTGTTCGCAAGGTTTTCAATTTCCTCGTCACTCATTGTCTCGAGATGATCAACCGACAACGCATTCACGCCGATTGCAGCTTCAATGCCGCCGATACTGCTGATTTGATTCACGTGCAGTTTGGGTTTTAGGCCGTATTTGATTCCCGCTTCACAAACACGCGTCATTTCTTCAGCAGAAAAAAAGCCTTGCTCACAAAACACATCGATATACTCTGCCAAATTTTCTTTGGCGATGTTCGGAAGCATTTCGTTGATGAGGATGTTTATATATTTTTCATGATCGTTTTTATACTCAGCCGGGTAGGCATGTGCTCCGAGGAAAGTTGCTTTAACAGGAATGTTTGCTGTCTTTTTTAATCGCTCAATAACCCGAAGCATTTTCATTTCGCTTTCAAGCGTCAGACCGTAACCGCTCTTTATTTCGATCGCGCCTGTCCCCAACCGGATCACTTCATTCAACCTCTCAAATGCGAGATCAAAAAGCTCATCTTCGGTCAAGTTCCTCAACTTTGCCGCTGAATTCAAAATGCCGCCGCCTTTTCCAGCGATCTCTGCATAACTCAATCCTTTTATCTTATCCCGGAATTCATCCTCCCGACTGGCCGCAAAAACAATGTGGGTATGTGAATCGCACCAACACGGTAATACGCAGGCGCCATCGACGCTTAGCCGGGGCATATCCGGTTCCATGTTGAGAACGTTGTCGATTTCGTCCATCTTTCCATAGCCGGCAATAAATTCATTTTCAACCAGCAGGTACGAATTTTCCACACACGGCAGCTGCGATAGTTCATTGCCCCGCAAGAGTCGATTTTGTTCTCTTACATTAACGAGACATCTGATGTTTGTTATCAGTCGCTTCTGCATGAAATATACTTCTACCAGAATTTTACATAGAGGGCAAACAGGATCAGCAGCACGACAACTATGAGCGCAATATTAGACGGCCGCAGTTTAAACATTGTCTTGTCAAGTATGAATGCTTTCGGAGAAACTTTCGGCCCTGCAAGGCTGATGGCGACCATCACAATTACAGTAAGCGCAAAAGAAATTCCCATCGCGATGAGGAAGGGAATTTCATAGCCGCCTTTACCATTTGGATAGGCTGTATATAGAAATGTTTCGTTGCCAAAAACCTGCGGCGCGAATTCATTAAAAAAAATACAGAGAGACACACCGGTAAGCAAACCGACTACCGCCGCCAACCCGGTTGTTCGTTTCCAAAACATACCGAGAAAGAACATGGCAAAAACTCCCGGGCTTATGAAGCCCGTATATTTTTGAATGTATGTGAATCCACCGGTGCCGCCGATGCCCAACAGGTCTTCCCATGTAAATGCAATGGCCATGACCATCGCACACAAAACCACAAACCTGCCGGTCCACACCAACCTGGCTTCTGTTGCATCTGTCCTGATATATTTTTTATAGATGTCAAGGGTAAAGATCGTGGAGATACTGTTTGCTTTGCCAGCCAGTGAGGCCACGATGGCTGCAGTTAACGCAGCGATCGACAACCCTTTCAATCCATTCGGCAAAAAGTTAAGAACGGAGGCGTAGGCATCATCCATTCTGCCGAGAGGTTGCAATTGCCCCTGTTTTATTAAGACGTATGCAGCGATCCCCGGCAACATCACAATGACGGGCATCAATAGTTTTAACAAACTTGCGAACAATAAACCATTGCGCGCAGTAGGCAGGCTCGCACCCAACGCACGCTGCGTGATGTATTGGTTGCATCCCCAGTAGTTGAGATTGGTTATCCACTGCCCGCCGGCATACATTAAAATGCCCGGCAGGATCAGGTACTTGTCGATATATTGCTGCGGAGATGATTGATCGGGCTTTGCAAGTATCATGTGAAAATGATCCGGTGCTTCTTTGATCAGCATGTTAAACCCTGCGAGTGGCCCGTTACCACCGCTCACTTTATTCAGGGCCATGTACGCTGTAGCAAGACCACCAATGATCAAAACGCTCACCTGAATCACATCAGTGTAACCGATGACCTTCATTCCACCGAGTGTGATGATGATCGCAAAGATGGCAAGGCCTATCATTACAGCATGCAAATAACTTTGTCCGGGCAGTAAACCATTTATTGCAATGGCTCCCAAATACAAGATCGAAGTAAGGTTAACAAATACATAGAGGAATAACCAAAAGATCGCCATGATCAATGCCACGGTCTCATTATAACGAGTCTTAAGAAATTGGGGCATTGTATATATGTGATTCTTCAGATAGATCGGCATGAACCATACGGCGATGACGATCAGGGCCAGCGCCGCGATCCATTCATAAGCGGAAACGGCAATACCCACAAAATACCCGTTGCCGCTCATGCCGATAAATTGTTCCGCTGAAATATTTGAAGCGATCAAAGATGCTCCTATTGCCCACCAGGTAAGAGAACCTTCGGCGAGGAAGAATGCTTTTGAATCGTGTTCGCGGGTCTTTCTTTTGAGATATATCCAGTAACCATAAGATGCAACGATGATGAAATAGATCACGAATACCAGGTAGTCGCTGTATACGAGACGGTTGTTCATAATTGTTCGTTAGAGGTTTGGAATAGACAGATGATTTAGGAAGTTCCCACGAAGCCGAAATATAGTTTATTCTGAAATTAGATTTAATATTTGGCCGGATAATTTGTGGTATCTCCCGAGTGAAGAGTTTGGTTTGTCACAAAGCGGGCCGGCGAACAAAGAGTTTGCTCGCTGCTTTATGAAAACTGCACATTTAGAAATGAAAAGGGGCCGTGGCAATTGCCTAACAGAGCACATCGTTTGGCTCGCGCAAAGGCCACAAAGAAAATTTTTCTGCAATTTTCGTGTTGCTTGGTTTCTGAAATTAACAAACGGGTGAACGCTTGCAGCCAAAGACGTTTTGAGTCATCAGATATCTTAATGTTGACTCCCTTTTTCACTTAGGATCCCTGCAAGAAATTTAAGGCCGCCTTTTGCGGCATCTGCGTCCTTTGTGGGAAAAACACATATTTCCTTTGTGGTCTCCGTGGCCTTTGTGGGAAAACACAAAGCTCCTTTGTGGCCGGGTGAAGAATACACTGCTCAAAAAACCACACAGTTTGGCTCCCGCAAAGGCGCAAAGGCCACAAAGAAAATATTCTGTGTTCGGGGTTCTTTAGGTTTTCGACATTCGAGTAAGGTACACGCTTGCGGTCAGGAAGTTTTTTGTAACGAGATACTTCAAACGTTAGTCCTTTGTTACTTAGCGCGCGTGGCGAGAAAAGCAAGGCTTTAGTGTCCTTC
>DASQJI010000665.1:0-5290 GCA_035631175.1 Parafilimonas sp. | reverse complement strand
ATTTTCATGAGCAGTTCCTGCTGCCTTCAGGTAGGCGATATTTTGTGGCTGGATTTTTAACGCCTCTGTGATAGGATTAATAGCCTCGTCATATTTTTTATCATTCATCGCGATCACCGCGAGCCTGTAATATACGTTATCATTCACGGGATCAGTAGCGAGCATTCGATCGTAGACATTTTTCGCTGCATCGTATTGAAGGCTGCTCTCATACGCATACGCAAGGTTTTGGAGATACGTAACATTACCCGGTTCGCGTTCCAGTGCCTTTTTATAAAACAGAATAGCCTTGTCATCCTGCATTTGGTTATAATAAAATACACCCAGCCTGTTAAATGAATTGCCGGTCTCCGTATCGAGCTCGATCGATCTTTTATATGCAGCTTCGGCTTCTTCCGGCAGTAAAAGCTTTTCATTGGCGAGGCCCAGGTTTTCGAAATAAACCGGCGTTTCTTTTTGCGCAATTGCCCGCAAATAACATTGTTTTGCTTTTTCAAATTCTCCCTTTCCGTAAATGAAATTTCCCGTTTCGTTCAAAATAAAATCATCGTTTGTGTTCACATCAGCGACCGAAACGTCAGTCAACTTCGACAGCGTTTCCTTGAAATTGTCCACGTATACCTGCTGCGGTTTTATTTCGATCGCCTTCACATAAAACGGGATCGCTTTGGCATAGTCGGCCGCGTCGGCATACAGCAACCCGATCGCATTGTAAATAACGTCATTCAGTTCCGGGCGCAAAGCCATAGAGCGCTCATAATAATCGATGGATTTGTTTCTGTAGTTTTCGGAAGGCGCGGACGTATTCATCTGCTCGTATAAAAGAGCGTAGGCCCAATACGTATCAAAATTCATTGTTTCATCTGCGGGATCTAAAGAAGCATCAAGCCATTTTTCAGCCTGGCCAAAATCTTTCAAATAGCTGCATGTATAGGCGAGGTCGAGTTTTGCAGCGACCAGGTCAGGACGCAACGCCTGCGCTTTCTCATAATATTTGCGTGCTTCTTCAAAATTGGATGCAGCAAAATGCGCATGTCCAGCATCGCGATAGCGGTTATACAGGGTATTTTCCGTATCGAGGTTTCTCTCTATTGCCTCCGCTTGCAGCAAGAGAGGATCTATTAAATGTTTCTTTTCATCATACCATTCCGGCTGGCCATACAGTTGCATCAGGCTTCCAATGCTTGCAGTCGCCAGCAAGTTGATGTTGATCGCATCCTTATACCATTGTTCTGCGGTCTCCAGCTTTCTTTCATCCTTGTAGCTGTCGGCTATGTAAGTATAATTTTCTGTGTCATTGGGATCGACGGAAGTACTGTTCAGAAATATGGCGCGCGCTTTTTCATATTGCTGTTTGCGCAGGTAATATTCGCCCATGCAGCGCACCGCTTTACTGTTGTCAGGGGAGAGTTCCTTTGCTTTCTCAAAATAAGCAATGCATCCTTCCATATCAGCCATCCAGTACAAAATGATCTGGCCAACGGTGACATGTAAACAACTCAATTGATATTTACTCAAAGCTGTTTCTTTTGTCAATCTATCGAACAAGGGCAGCGCATTTACCCACTTTTCCAACAACACGTATCGATTTAATTTTTTGAATTCTTCTATTCGTTCTCGTTTTTGTTCGTCAAAATCAAAATTGTGATCACAGAGTTTGTTATATACTATACTACACCAATTCACTAATGCATCAGCATACTCCGTTACGAAGGTTTGCCATGCCAGCTCCGGCTGTTCGGGTATTTGTCCTTTGATGCGCTCAACGATTGAATTGATCAATTCGTCATAATATATTCGCTGAAGTCTTAGCAGGTAATCAAGATGTAAAGCATTACTGAAAAATTCTTTGTCAAGTTTGATAGAGTTCCAGCACCTCGTTCCGGGTTTTGCCTGCACCTGTTCGCGTATTCCTTCAAAGCGATTCACAAACTCGCGCATGTTGACGGCCTCATGTAAACACGCATCTGCGTAGATCCCGGAAAGTATTTTTCTCAATTGTATGTCGGGCAAGTTCATATCGCTTTTATTAGTTGTCGCGGACTGCGGAACTGGTAATATTTGCGACCGCAGCAAGATCCGCGTTTACTGACCTTCGTGAAGATTGATCAGCCACAGCGTCGGTTTCTGACCAGGGTATTAATTTTCCTCCGCAGTTGTTCAGACGATGCGTTTCATCGCTGGTGCTTGGCACGATCTTGCCGCATTTCTGACATTTCTTTCTCGTCTTCGTTGTATCCGTACGCACAGTTTCCTGTTTTGGCATAAGCTGTATCGGAAAATTTGTAGAGATAAAAAGTACAGGTGTGCCGAACGAATTACTGTTGTAATATTCATCCTGCTCCTTTTTGTTATACTCGCAGCCGAGAAAATACCTTCCTCGTGTCACGGCCTCCGCAACGTCGTACCCATTTACGAGGTCTTCATAAAACTTTGAAACAAAACTTAGCGACGTTGCTTCCGAAATTTCATTTTGCATGCCTACTACCGCAGGAATTCCCTGCCGCGCCAGCTCGGCAGCAAGGCCTTTCCCTTCGTCATTAACCTGCCCGCTTTCGCATGCCTGTAGTACCACCAGCGCCGGGTTGCGCGAAAGATTCATTCGATTTGCAGGACTGAAAATACCTGCGAAACGCTGACTCTCTATCCAATCGATCGTGTTGCTGTCATTAATAAACCCGATGAATGCTTTATCGTCCTCCATTTTTGCGTGTCCAAAAAAATGAAGTACGTAAGGACCCGTTATGTTTTGAACCTGCTCCTCCAGGACTTGTGATAAATTCCTGAAATACGGATCTTCAATTGGTATATAATTGAATTTTGAATCGGAAGAATTTTCAATACTAAATTTCCTGTAAAGACGGCTCAGCATGGATCGATATTCATCTATCTTTTCAATGCCGAACCGGTCTGAGGTATTTATAGAAACTGCAATAACACTTATTTCTTTTTGATTTTTGTGATCGATCAACTCGCCCTGCAAACCGTCATCAATGGTTCTCATAATGTCGTATTGCCTGTTGGTATCGGCTGCAATAAAAAAGGACGGCACATTGTCTTCTTTGTTCTCATCGATGCGCAGGTATTCCCATG
Source organism: Parafilimonas sp. (assembly GCA_035631175.1). Taxonomy (GTDB): domain Bacteria; phylum Bacteroidota; class Bacteroidia; order Chitinophagales; family Chitinophagaceae; genus Parafilimonas. The sequence goes on along the minus strand of DASQJI010000665.1, from coordinate 2,197 downwards.
GTAATGCTGCGAGCTTATACGTGTCGCTGTCGAACTCAAGCGAGATCCGGCAGCGCATTTGTTTGTCGCGGTAAATGCTTTTAAATTCCGGCAGAAAAAATTTTTTCACTTCCGGGTCCTGCATCAGGATCTTGTAAAGCGTTTCACCAAGCACTTTATAATCATCCTTTTTGAAAATATCGACTACCCGTGCCTTGTTTAATACTTTATGAAAGATCTGCGCGACCGTCAGCTCTAATTTTACGAGTCCTTCTTTTCGCTCGAACGGCTTTGGTTTTGCATCGGAAATTTTCGTAACGGTTAGCTGATCCCTGGAAAAGCGTATCCGGATCAGTTGTTGTTGTTCATCGGCCATAACTATTTTTTATAAAGAATGTTCCATGCCTGTGCATCCATTTCTTTTTCCCAGTCATCTCTCTTGTCGGCAGCAACGCTTTCTTCGCCGCTCAATGCATGACGTTCGTCGATCATCTCTTTGAGTTCGGCATCGTAATCGCTGATCACTTCTTTTACCTGCGGCCGCACGAGATCTGCACTCATCCGCACAGTATCCTGCAGTTTATATCTTTTTGCATTGATGATGTCTCCCTGTTCTTTACTTATCGTGGTTGGTATGTCGCTGATATAAGATTGCAGTTGCTGGAACTGTGTATGAAACGGAAGCAGTTCGATGTCGTCGCGTCGGGGCGCTGCGATAATGCTGTATAAAACGTAATCCGCGTCGCGGAACGGCTTAGCATCCTGCAACGAATCCCCGTAAAAAAGTTTATTATCCTTCACAAAGAACCTGCTTTCATCAATATTTTTTTCTTCAGTATTCATCAGGAGAAAATATCCTGAAGTGAATTCATCTAATGCCTGCTGCATAAATTCTTTACGGCAGCCAATAAGGGGATCAACATCGTCATTGTTGAACAAAGTCTCCATACCATCGAGCACCACGTTTGCCACTTTTGCATAACTCGACACCACCGTTGCGAAACCGCCCGTGTATGTGGCGGCAGCCTTTTCAACAAGCCCAATAAATTTTCTCAGATAATTTTCCTGCCGAATACGTCCTAATACAATGCTCAGAATAAAATTACCGCCCCGGTAGGGATGGAGACCCGCCACGGCGGTATCCTGGAATATCATGCCCTCGGGCAACCGGTCCATTTTGTTGCTCATCAGCGTTGGTCCCACCACGAAAGGTACAGCGAACTTCTCTGCATTATAGATGAACTCGGTGGTGACAAACACCACGGGATCGTACGTGGAAAACCATTTGCGACTGTATGAGAGGAACAGTTCATTGATGCGGACAACGAAATAAGTTTCATTTTTTACGAACCGCATTTGAAGCCTGCTGCCGATGTCTGTATGATCAGCGGGGATGTTTATACGCGCAGGGCGGTAAGAAGGAGCTTCGGTGATTTTTTTCCAGATGTCTGAAAAACTCATAGGAGGTGTTTTGTTCGAACGACAATTTACATAAATGTAAAATGCACGCAAAAAAATCGGCGAAATGCGCTCTATATATTTTAAACAATATTTGTGATACTGCCGGCAATAAATTATTTTATTTGCCTGCGGCGGCCGTATAAAAAAATTTTAATTTAATTCGTTTCAGAATTGACGTTCTTTAAAAACAAAACATGATCAGAAATTTCTTTTTCTTTCTCTTTCTCCCTGTAATGCTTTCCACTCCGGTTCATCATATCCCGAATGTTACTGTCGCCCTTCATCCTGTTAAACAACCGCCGCAGGTTGTAGAAGGATTGAAGGAAGCGCTCACCATCGGAACGCAAAATGCGACGAAACAATTAAGTGCTGTCGATGGTTTTTTCGCAAACGCTGCCATCAAGGTATTGATGCCTCCCGAGGCGAACAATGTAGAAAAAACACTCCGGCAGATCGGCATGGGCAGCCTGGTGGATAAAACGATCCTCTCGCTCAATCGTGCAGCCGAAGACGCCACAAAATCTGCAACGCCGATCTTTGTCGATGCGATAAAACAAATGACCATCAACGATGCGGTTGGAATCTTGGGCGGAGGCGATTCTGCTGCCACGGTTTATTTCAAACAGAAAACAACTCCGGCACTTACCGCAGCGTTTAGCCCGGTGATCAAGCAATCACTTGATAAAGTGGATGCGACAAAATACTGGAGCCAAACATTTTCGGTCTATAATAAGTTTTCTACCAAACGGGTAAACAC
>DASQJI010000664.1:0-1555 GCA_035631175.1 Parafilimonas sp. | reverse complement strand
CTTGCCGATCTTGTGAAAAATGTTTGCTTGGATAAGTGCGTGAATAGTTGGATCGCCGGCGGGCCCCGCAACGATGGAACCGTTTTCAATTAACTCTTGTTCGGTGATATTTTTGGCGAGCAATCCACTCAAGCCATTCAGGAGTTCTGCTTTCGCGGCGTCAAGTGTTGCAGAAGAATTGGTAAAATGAATGGAGGAGATCCAACTTCGATACTCCTGTAACAGTTCATCATCATCTATTTTGTCGTACCGCAGCCATAAACGATACCCGTCTTCTGCGCGAAGAAAAGTCAGCGTAAAGCAATAAATAAGCAGGAGAAAATATTTTTTCATACTGCGGAACGAGTAGCGACTGTTTACCGGGTAGTTGCAAAACTATAGAATTATTTTGCGGACGAGAGGCACTTTCTAAATTATATTCGTTACAAAATTTTGATCAAGTTGAAATGGATGGCATTGCTGATGTGCCTGGTGTATTCAGCAGCTCATGCGCAAATAAAATTGCCGCGGCTGATCAGCGACAGCATGATCCTGCAAAGAGATGCGAACATAAAAATTTGGGGTTGGGCATCTGTCGAAGAAAAGATCACCGTAAACTTCGATGATCACAGTTATCACACGATCACGGGAAAAGACGGCAAATGGCTGATCACGCTCGCACCAATGAAAGCCGGCGGACCTTACAATATGCAGATCGTCGGCAGTAACAGCATCACGATAAAAAATATTTTGATCGGAGATGTTTGGATTTGTTCTGGTCAGTCGAATATGGAGTTGCCGATGGAAAGATTAAAGGATAAATATCCCGATGTGATCGCAGCAGCAAGTAACCCGAACATCAGGCAGTTCAATGTTTCTACACATTATGATTTTAAATCACCGCAGGACGACCTGCCGTCGGGAACCTGGGAAACCGCAACGCCGTCGAGTGTTCTTCATTTTACAGCCGTTGGATATTTTTTTGCCAAAAGATTATTTGAAAAATATCATGTGCCGATCGGGTTGATAAAAACAGCAGTGGGCGGCTCCCCTGCCGAAGCATGGTTAAGCGAAGAAGCGCTAAAAGAGTTTCCAGATTATTTGCAAACGGTTGAAAAACTAAGAAGCGATAAATATGTTGACAGTATAAAACGCTCCGACAGCGCCGCAACCGCAGCGTGGTACAACAACATCTGGCAAAACGACAACGGCCTGCATGAAGAAAAAAAATGGTTTGATACGAGTTATGATGCCGCTTCGTGGCAAGCGATGAACGTACCGGCTTATTGGCAAGACGCGGGTCTAAGAAATACACATGGAGCTGTATGGTTTCGTAGGGAATTTGATGTGCCGCGATCGATGACAGGCCAACCTGCGCGACTTTTTTTGGGTAATGTAGTTGACAGAGATTCCGTTTACATCAATGGAATTTTTATCGGCGCCACGCAATATCAGTATCCGCCAAGAAAATATGCGATTCCATCCGGGCTTTTGCACGAAGGAAAAAACATCATTGTTGTGCGCGTGATCAATTATTCGGGTGCAGGCGGTTTTTATAAAGACAAGCCGTATCGTT
>DASQJI010000663.1:0-19168 GCA_035631175.1 Parafilimonas sp. | reverse complement strand
GTTGCCATCGGGTGATAACGTTCCTTCGGCGTCGTAACCCGGACTGTTTGTAAGTTGTTTGATGATATTACCTGCTGTGTCGGCCAAAAAAATATCGTACGTGTCGTAGATCGGCCAGAGGTAGCGATTGTTGTATTTGCTCCTATCGGGCACGGGTGGACAACTATCACCTCCTAAATAGGTAGAAGCAAAAATGATCTGTCTTCCACCAGGTAAAAAATATCCGCAGGTATTTCTGCCTTTTCCATTGCTCGCCGGTTTGTACACAAACTTATCGTTAGCATTTTGCGGAATACGCCCTATGAACATTCTGTCGCAGGGAATATTTTCTTTTTCATTCTTGCGCTGGAAGATGATTTGGCTCCCGTCATAACTCCAATAGGCTTCTGCATTGTCGCCATCGAACGTCAACTGGCGCATATTCCTGAAATGTGTTTCATCCGGGTATACCAGGCTATCGGTTGTTTGCGCGACTGCGGTTGAATTAAGTGCAAGCAGAAGGAGGTAAGCAGTTATATTTTTTATGATCAAGACGCGACGATTGTGTCCTGCCAGTGCTGAAGTCATCTTCTAATTTTTTTGTAAAAATAACCGCAAACATAAATCGCACGTTTTAAAAAGATTTGGGATAAAAAGTTTGAAAGCTACATTTGCGCCGGATGAAATTAATTATTCTTTTGACCTCAATTTGCTGTTTCATATTTGCGTGCCACAATGCAGATGTTAAACAGAAGGCGAACACAGACACGTCGAAAAATGAAACGGCTGCGTTAATTGAAGATCTGCAAAACCAGGTGGAGCAATATCCTGACAGCAGTGGCCTCAGGCTCCGTCTTGCGATTGCATTAGACAGTGCTGGAATGTTTCCCGACGCGCTCCGGCAAATGGATTCGCTCACAAACAAGGATAGTATGAATTATGGTTTATGGTTTGCGAAAGGAAACATCGCTGAGGATGCACAAGATACTTTATTGGCGATGAGAAGTTATGCAAAAGCAGCGCATCTATACGAGTCGCCACAAGTGCTGTTATCGCTGGCAAACCTGTATGCCGAGACAAGAAATGACCGCGCGATCCAAATATGCTCAAGAGTAAAAGCGCTTGGCCTGGGAAGAGACTACGACGCAAACTGTGCTTTCATTGTAGGTGTGTATTATGCTCGCACCCATAAACCGGCGGAGGCAGTTAAATACTTTGACGAGTGTATTGCCAACAACTATACGTACATGGAAGCTTACATTGAAAAAGGGTTGTTGTTCTTTGACAATAAACAATATGAAAAGGCACTGGAGGTTTTTCAATTTGCAGCTACAGTAAATAATTTATATGCAGATGCGTATTATTACCAGGCGCGATGCTACGAAATGATGAACAAGAAAGACAGCGCTGTGTTAAGATTTAAACAATCAGTACAACTAGATCCGGGATTGAAGGAAGCAAGTGAACGTTTAAAACAGTTAGGAGCGGAATGACATGCATCTGGTATTTGGAATTAGGAATTAGGATTTGCTTCATGCTTCAGGATTGAGGAAATCAGCTCGAGGTTGGCTGGTAAAATTTCTCCCCTTTAGGGGAAGAGGGCTTTACATTTCCCTATCTTCACGCTCAACAGTAATAACAAACCAAAATTTATGGCATTGGTTGCCCCGTCTTTATTGGCATGTAATTTTTTAAGATTAGAAGAGGCATGTAAAATGGTGAATGATAGTGAAGCTGACTGGTTTCATTTAGACGTGATGGATGGACGGTTTGTTCCGAATATCAGCTTTGGAATTCCTATCATCGAGCATGTAAGAAAAATCGCAACGAAGACCTGCGACGTTCACCTGATGATAGAAGAGCCGGGTAACCTGGTCCCGGCATTTAAAAAAGCAGGTGCTGACCAAATCACTGTACACATCGAAGTGTGTCCCAACCTGCACAGGAATATTCAGCAAATAAAAGAGCTTGGGATGCTTGCGGGCGTTGCCATCAATCCGCATACACCCGTTTCGTCCTTATCAGATATCATCGCTGACCTTCACCAGGTGATCATAATGAGCGTAAATCCCGGGTTTGGCGGACAAAAATTTATTCCTCACACGTTTGAAAAGATCAGGCAACTTCGAAAGTTGATCGACGAGCGGGGACTGAATGTTTTGATCGAGATCGATGGCGGTGTCACGGTTGAAAACGCCGCTGAGATCATGATTGCAGGCGCTGATGTTTTGGTAGCAGGAAATACCGTGTTCAGCGCGCCTGATCCAATAGCGATTATCAGCCAGTTGAAAAGGATGACGCAGATAAGGTGATGGGCGATGTGGGATCTCTGATGTCTGATCTATGATCTCCGATCTGTGATGTCTGATCCCTGATCCATGTTTCAAGATCGATTCACCATTGACTATTCACCATTCACAACCTTCATTCGTTGTTCAAAACATTTTGAATGTCGTCCAGGCTGCTGTTTTCATTGATCTTTCCCTGCACTTCCAGCATGCGTATGTCCTTGGCACCCTTTAAAAATTCGGAAGCGAAAATAAAATCATTCAGTTGCTTGTTCCTGGAGAAGATGATCTCTTTGTTACTGCCTTCCCATTCTTTTCTTCCATTATATAAATAGATGATGTAATCCCCGATTTCCATCACGCTATTCATATCATGTGTAACCACGACTGTCGTAATATTATATTCCAGGGTGATCTCTTTGATCAGCTTGTCTATCACGAGCGATGTTTGCGGATCGAGGCCGCTGTTGGGCTCGTCGCAAAAAAGATATTTAGGGTTCAACACTATCGCTCTTGCAATACCTACACGCTTTTTCATTCCACCGCTTATTTCCGAAGGGTATTTCTTGTTTGCGCCGGTAAGTTCAACCCTTGAAAGCACTTCATTTATTCTTTTCTTTTTATCCCGCAGAGTCATGTTTGAAAACATGTCGAGCGAAAAAATTATGTTTTGCTCCACGGTCATGGAATCAAAGAGCGCAGAACCCTGGAACAGCATGCCGATCTGTTGACGCAGAATTTTTGTCTCTTCGGTTGTCATGCTCAAAAAGTCTTGTCCGTCGTATAAGATCTCACCCTGATCGGGCTTGAATAAACCAACTATGCATTTCGTGAGCACGGTTTTACCGCTTCCGCTGGAGCCTATGATCAAATTACATTTACCGGTCTCCATTACACCACTGATATCTTCGAGAATAACTTTGTCTCCAAAGGTCTTTTTTATGTTTTTTATTTCGATCATAAGTCTACATCTATATTACTTCGATTTGATTTCGTACCAGGTCTTCAAACACGTCTCTTTTTCTTATCAATTGCGCCTTACCGTCATTTATTAGTACTTCCGCAGGTTTTAAACGTGAATTGAAGTTGCTCGACATTTCAAAGCCGTATGCACCCGCGTTATAAAAAACCAGGTAGTCGCCTTCGCGCACTTCATTTAGTTTTCGGTCCCATGCAAAAGTGTCTGTTTCACAAATGTTGCCGACCACTGTGTAGATCCGTTCGGCACCGCCCGGATTGCTGATGTTTTCGATGCGGTGATAGGCTTCATAAAACATCGGCCTGATCAAATGATTAAACCCGCTGTCAACGCCGGCAAAAACAGTCGCTGTCGTTTGTTTGATCACATTTACTTTCACGACAAAATAGCCGGCGTCACTCACTAAAAATTTTCCTGGTTCGAACCATATCTGCAATCTTCGCCCCGTTTCATGCTCAAATTCCAGGAATGCCTGCGCGAGTTTCTTACCGAGGTCATGAACGTCAGTCTTTACGTCGTCATCAAAATAGGCAACTTTAAAGCCACTGCCCAAATCTATAAACTCAATATCGTGAAAATGACGTGCCATTTCAAACATAATATCAAGCCCTTCGATAAATACATTGGTATCCTTTATCTCGCTTCCGGTGTGCATATGCAGGCCGTTCACCCGCAGGCCTGTTGATTTCAATATTCGCTCAATATGCCGCACCTGGTGGATCGAAATGCCAAATTTGCTGTCCACATGACCCGTTGAGATCTTAAAGTTCCCGCCGGCCATGATATGCGGATTTAGCCGTACGCACACAGGGTACGTATTTCCATATTTGTTGCCGAAACGTTCCAGCATGGAGATGCTGTCGATGTTTATATGAACATTTAATTTTTTTGCTGCTTCAATCTCTTCAAAGTCTACACAATTCGGCGTGTACAAAATTCCGGAGGGATCAAAACCCGCTTTCAATGCCAGTTTCACTTCATAAATACTTACGCAATCAATGCCGGTTCCCAGTTGGTGCATCAATTTCAGGATGTTCAGATTAGTTAGTGCTTTGCAAGCATAAAAAAACCTTGCGTTGCAATCTTTAAATGCATTGTTGAGATCAGCTAACTGCTCTTTGATTTTCTCCGCATGGTAGATATAAAGTGGTGTGCCGAATTCTTTTGCCGCATCGATAAGTTCTTCCCGGCTGAGTGATGACTGCATGAACTACGTTTGTTGTGCGAAAATACGCACGGAGGTTATAGTTGCCTTAATTAGTTAGCTGCAGGAAAGTTTTTCGGGTGAATGAGAAGATAAGATGGCTGCTATGAAATTTTATTTTCATCAGAAGCGTCGCCGGTATCATGAGTATCTTCTGCGATAAGGTCACCACTGCTGTTTACAGACAGTATCGGCTCCTCAGCGGTTTCTGAACTTTTAAAATCATTATCGGTAATGAGCGTTGGCTGAATGATCTGTTCGGCAATTATCTCTTTTATTTTCGGCAGATCTTCGGCAGAGTTGATGCCAAAATAGTCCATGAAGTTTCGCGAAGTTGCATACACCAATGGCTTGCCGGGCAGATGCTCGCTTCGACCGGTGATAACAATCAGCTCTTTTTCCAAAAGTTTCTGGATGCTGTAATCGCTGTTGACCCCGCGGATGCTTTCGATCTCACCTTTTGTAATCGGTTGCTTGTAAGCGATGATCGCAAGTGTTTCCATCGCCGCGGTGGACAGGCGTTTGAGAAATTTGTCTCCATTCAGTTGCGCAATCGTTTGATGAAAATCCTTTTTTGTAAGAAACTGCCAGCCGCCGCCGCTTTCCTTCACTTCAAATGGATAGAACTCCGATTGATATTTTTCATGAATCCCTTCAATACAACTTTCCACCTGGTCAAGGGTAATGCGTTCCTCCATGAAGCCGAGCGCATTATTTATAAGTTCTACAATTTCCAGAGCAGTGAGTGGTTTTTCGCTGGCAAAGATGAGGGCTTCGATATGCGGTATAATGACGCTTAATTCCAATATATAGATTTAAGATAACAATTAATTCGGTCAAAGATATGGAGTACGGATAAAAAAAACAGGGCCGCCAGATTGGAGCCCCGTTTTTGTTCGTTCTTCAAACTAGCTTATGGCCAGAACACAACAGGTTCTGTGTATACGGATTTGATTTTTTCTCCGTTTGTATTAGTTCCAACAACAGACCACGCTCCGGTTACTTTATAAGGAGCAGGCCCATCAAATACCTGGTTGAAGGTAACGCAAGCAGTACCGACGCCATTGAAATGAGCCACTCTACCGGCGATCACAGCCGTTTGATTCTTGATCGTAATAGTAGTGTGTTTCGGGAAGTTCGGATCAATGACTATGGTGCTATTGTCAGCATTAGCAGTTAATCCACCCTGGAGCTTGACATCCGTGTACTTCTCTCCGCAGGTATTTACAGTGAAGCACACATGAACTGAATAAAGGTTACCACTTATCAGCGTTGCGCTAGCTTGTGTCACGGCTACTGAAAGGCCGGAACAGCTTTCGATAACCTGCAGGTCCATACCCGGAGCAGGTACACCATTGTAAGCTTCACCATTGCAGGATTCGTTCGGAATAAAATGAAGACGAAATCCGAAATAACCCGTTGCAGTAGGAACCCAGTCCAAAGAGACCGTTGCATGTGTGCCAGGAGTTACGTCGGCAACTGATACCCAATTGACCGCCAAAGCCGTTGACGTTGGATTGCCATCGCCATCCACAGCCTGTTCAATGCGCAACGTGCCACAGTCAGGAGCAGTATTATTTTGCAGACTGCCCGAAATGTTTACACTTTGTCCTACGAATGCTGGATTTTGACTAAAGACAAGATTGTCGTACGGAGCAACTTCCGTGTTCGAGATTGCTGAGCTGGTAGCAGCCGTTTGTTTGATTTCCTTCTGGCAAGCATTAAACGCCGCAACCAGAACGAGGAGCGATAAAAGATACCGGATACGCATGTTTTTTTGATTTAAATGATGAGATAATTAATTCTGGTTTTAAAACGGAAATTGAATTGGTTGCGGTTTCTATACGGATATTCTAACTTTTGACACTTTCTCGCTGCCGGGATGGCGAATGTAGCGTTCACATAAGGTTTTTATTCAGTTAGCCTGATGTAAAGTCCTGAAAGTAAATGCGAATATAAACGAATGTTTAAATAAACCAAATGATTCCTATCATTTTTTTACAGACTCGAAATTTTCACGGTTCGGAACGGAAGGTAAAAAAAGGGGGCCAACCAAGGCAGCCCCCTAAAGAACTTGCGATATTATCTTATTGACTTAAAGGCCAGAAGTACAAAGGAAGCGTAACTGCTTGCGCCTCGCCTCCATTTATTGAAAGCGTAGCCTGGTTGTCGCAGGTGCCGTCGCCATAATCCAAAACTTCAGTGAGTGAGGTTGTAGAACCTTTTTCTCGTACTTCAATGTTTATGGTTTCAGTTCCCGATGTTCTCCAGCAGCAATTAGCGCCCGCGGTTGCAGGATCAGTTTCATCTATTACACTTGTGTATTTACCGTGTAACCCGCCACCATGTTCGTTTTCGACTCCTGTTGTTGTGCCCGTGACAGCATACATATCATCGCTGTTGTCCTGGGTGTCACCACCAGCGATCAATTCGCGCATCAGGTCGCTGCTAGAAGTTTGAGTAATTCCATCTTTGCCACCAATTACGTACGTTCTTGTACGAACAACATGCCATGTGAGCGGATCATTGGAGGCCAGGTAGGTCTTTGTATCATTAGTGATCTGCACATCGTCTACAGTGAAATTCTGATATACGATTTCTTTTACCAGGTCGCCTGGCTTGGCAAGTTTCGGGTTCACATAAACAGTAATCACCTTCGTGCCGTTTATGGTACCTCCTTTACACTCACTCGTGCAATTGTTATACACTATTGTCTTCGTGTGCGGGTAAACATCTCTAGACGGATCGTAAGTGATGGTCTTGCAGCCGCCGCCGCCGGATCCGTTAAAATTGTCGAGGGGTGCGTCCTCGTCCAAAGCAACGGCATCCTCAAAGTCCTGGTCGTCTAAATTTTCGTCGTTGACGGCGAAATTTGTGTTGTTCAGAAATTGAGTGTTCAGGTCTGACGTTGGTTGCGACCTGTTGCTTTCTGTCTTTTGACAAGCGAACATCGTTACGATTACACCCATGATAAGAAGTGCAGCGAGCGGCACTAAATTCACACGGAAAAGTTGTCTCTTCATGATTTTGTAGTTTTTAAGTTTTAGAAAGAAGGTTTAATTAATAAAAGGCCTAGCTACAACGATTTATGTGGGGGGTAAAGCGAATGCGAATATAAACTAATATTTAAATACCTGAGTACGATCCGGCCTCATTTTCTAAGCTGCTGAAAAGTGTAGATCGCTCCTCTGTTTCAATTCCAGCGATGCTTGTATCATCTATATACGTACATCATCAAAAAAAGGAGGCTGTTTATTTCAACAGCCTCAAATTTTTTTTTGAATTAAGGATTGAGCGGCCAAAATCTCAGGGGAAGCGTAACCGTTTGCGCTTCGCCACCATTTATGCTCAATGTAGCCTGGTTATCGCAGGTGCCATCTCCGTAGTCTAGCACTTCAGTCAGCGTTGACTTAGTTCCTCTGGAATTCAAATCAATGGTTACCGTCTCTGTGCCTGAGGATCTCCAACAACAATCAGCTGCCTTTATTACGGGGTCGTTAGGATCGATCATCACTGAATATTTTGCAACCTGGCCACCGTGCAGAATTTCATGCCCGCTTGAAGTTCCGGTTACAGAATACACATCATCGCTCCTGTCCTCGGTATTGCCACCGGAAGTTAGCGTGCGGATATGATCTGTCTTTACTGTCTCGGTAACTCCGTCCTTACCCGAGATGACCAACGTTCTCGTTGCCACAACATGCAAGGTGTAAGGATCATTCGAAACCAAATAAACTTTTACATCCCCCGAAACTTTCACGCTGTCGATGGTAAAATCCTGGTAAGTGACTTCTTTTATCAAATCGCCAGCATGAGCAGAATCCGGATTCACATAATTGTAAACCACCTTTGTGCCGTTCAGAACACCATCCTTGCACTCACTGAAACAGTTATTGTAAGTGATGGTCTTCGTGTGGGGATACACATCTTTTGACGTGTCAAAGGTCACCGTTTTGCAGTCGCCGCTGTCGCTGAACGCGTCGTCAAAATCTTTGTCATCCAGGTCAGAATTGACGTAAGCAAAATTCGTGGAATTGATTGACTGGGTACCGGATTCGCTGTTTGTTCGTGCAGCGGTCGTTTCTGTCTTTCGACATGCAACGATCGTTACTGTGGCAAAAAGCATCATTAATGCAAGCAAGGGTAACAGGTTAGCGCCAAACGCTCGTGTTTTCATAGTTTGTTTTTTAGTTTTAGGAAAATAAAAATTAAACTACCGCTGCGCAAATACTCTGCCATCTGCCCAAGCCGGCGCCATGGTCGCATGCTATCTCTCTCGGAAAATATTATTTGATCGGGCAGAGATATATCGTTTCCGATGTTGCCTGATTACGTGGAAGTTGAAGACAGAATTGTAGAGGACGGACTACAGAAAGAGTTTAGCGAATGGGGATCGAAAATTTTTCAATCTTCATCAATTACACCTGTGATGCGACTCTCCGGCAAATCAATTTATGTAATTTGAAAAACAGCTTAATCACATCGCTTTGCGGGCGCGCTAAAAAAAAGGATTAAAAGAAAATCCCGCTAATCTTTATCCTTCCAATGCTGCTGCGCCGCTCACGATCTCCGTGAGCTCAGTAGTGATGGCAGCCTGGCGTGCGCGGTTATAACTTACGCGCAATACCTTCAGCAATTCATTTGCATTCTCGCTTGCCTTATCCATTGCGGTCATCCGCGCGCCATGCTCACTGGCATTCGCATCAAGTACGGCCTTGTACAACTGCGTGTTCAATATTTTCGGCATGAGCTCCGCTATCAGCGCTTCCTTGTCAGGTTCGAAAATAAAATCGGCTTTTTTGGCTCCGTCTTTTTTCTGCACCTTTGGGATCGGCAAAAATTGCTCTACAACAAAACGCTGCGTTGCCGCATTTTTGAATTCACTATAAACAAGTTCAACGGCATCAAATTCGCGGCTCTCGAATGCCTTCATTGCTGCCTGCGAAACTGCCTGTACATTTTCAAACGTAAGGTTCAAAAAAATGTCTTTATATGCATCATTGGTTTTATAGCCTGTACGTGTCATACTTTCCCAACCTTTCTTACCGATGTTCCAAATAACAACATTTCCCTTTTTTAGCTGGCTGCTGTATTTGTCGGCAATCGCCTGTCTTGCGAGTTTGGCCAGGTTTGCGTTGTAACCCCCGCAGAGGCCACGGTCGCTGGTGACCAGGATAAATAGAACTCTTTCAATAGCTCTTTCTTCCGCAAGCTTCAAACTCGTGCCTCCTTCAATGTTGCTTACGATGTTGCTAAGCATTTCCTGCAATTTCCGCGCGTAAGGCCGCATTTGTAAAATGGCTTCCTGCGCGCGGCGAAGCTTCGCGGCGCTTACCATTTTCATCGCCTTTGTGATCTGCTGTGTACTTTGAACCGATTTGATACGATTGCGAACTTCTTTTAACTGGCCGGCCATTTTATGATTTTGATCTTAAAATAGTAAACGAAAAACCTGTATTTGAGCGGCGCAAAGATAACGGAATACAACGGAAGCGAAAATAGCGGCGAGGTGGTTGGACAGTTTATTAGTAAAAATTATTCGGAAGCAAACCCTCGTGAATCGTCGCGGAGATTGACTACTCTTTCCTTCAGGGCGTAGGTAACGAAGATCCGGCCACCTTCTGCAGGCCGTTCGCCAACCGCCAGCGTAGTATCGACGGTGTTTGAAATCTGAACCGTAACCGGACCGGCGCTAAGCATCTTGCAACCTGATAACGGGATTGTGAAACGTCCATCATTAATTTTATTTTTGAAAATTACATCGTCTGTTGACGATGAGGTGTCGGATAAAGCAGTGGTGATTAAAGTGCCATTCTGTAAACCATCAAGCTCAATCAGTAAACTGTCTTTTCTCGATACAGCGGACGGTAATGGGCTTGCCAGACTGAACGGAGTAAATGCAAAAGTGGAAGGATAACTGTTCATCTCTCCGTCGGTATATCGCCAGGCGTGCGAACCAGCGAATAACCCGGTCTTAAATTTTTTCTCGTAAAACGCTCCCATCCCTTCGCTGCTGTCAACTGCGATCTCCGTTCCATCAAGCCGGATGCTGCTGGGTTCATTCAATACAAGCGTCGTTCCGTCTTCGCCCGCGAATCTGAATTGCGCCCAACAAGTAACCGAATCGTCATTCTCTTCACCAGTAACAGTATAATCAACAAAAATCGTTTGAGGGTTTACATCTTTACTATTGCCGATCTGGTGGCTGCTGCAGCCGATAGTTAAACATATGAAGAGAGATGCAGGAAGGGAAAATTTCATAAACAGCTTTTGCATTTAATACGGTTGCACGGTCAATCGTATGTTAATTAAATGAAAAGCTTAATCAATCGAGTTCGATGTCCCCCGTAATGATGCTCACCTTGTATTCGCCATTGTCGTATTTGATTTCGGCGTAGACGTTATAGTCAGACAGGGAAGAATAATTTTTAAGACCGAACTTGCTTCGGGTTGTTGCATTTTCTTTCGCCTCCTCCACATCACCTGACAATGTAACCGGAGTACTGCTACCTTTTAGGTTCAGCGACGCTGCGCTGAGAGCTTTGCAAAGTTCATCGTACTTAGCTTGCGCGGCGGCAAAGCTTTTGCCTTTGTAAAGCGCTGCGTGGAAGCTTAAATAAAAATCGTAATCCTCGGCGATAACATTTTCATCCACACTTCCGGGAAAACTGACGATGCTGTTGTAGGCACTGTAATAATCATCGACCGGATAATCGCCTTCATTCGCCTCTGCACCCTTGAATGCTTCATAGTTGTCGGCGTACTCATTTGTAATGATAGTCAGCGCATCGATGAAGGTTTTTGGTTTTTGCGGGATCGGTTTTCCGTTTTCATCGGTAAGCGATGTAACTGTGATCGTGTTCCCTTTTGCAAAGGTTCCGCGAACAGTTTTGCCATTACTGAAAACAAGAAAGCCGCTACCCGTAAACTTGCCGAGTTGAAAATTTCCAACATACAATTCGTTATAGTTGTTTGCGAACCAGGCCTTCCCTGAAAACAATCCGCGATCCGATGTTTCACCGTAATAGATCGTATTCTTATTAAGGTCGATGCTTAAGTTGTTAGGCCCGGTTAAAAAATCTTTTTGATAGTTCCCTTCATCGTAAAACTTTTTTATTTTGTAAAAACTGCACTCACCGTAAGCACCGTCATCCTTCACTTTGCCGATGAAGGCTGTAGAATCTTTGATAATGATGCCATCGGACAAGTAACCTTTTTCACAGTAGCCGAAATACCGGCTGTTATCTTTTAGATTGTAAAAGAAGGCTGTGTCCTGAAGCAGGTTGTTATTCTTGTCTACTCCTCCCATCAATATCTGGTCATCAGATTTGTCTGCATAAAAATTCGGGCTCTTTAAAAAACTGTAGTAAGAAGCGGTGCCACTGCTCGTCAGCGTCCCATCATCCCAAATGCCTTCAGATAAATTTTTTGAGTCAATGTCATATTGATAACCGGAGCCTTTCATTTTTCCATCTGCGTAAATATTATCACTAATTGTTTTGCCTTGTCCGGGAATGTATATGCATCGGCCTTCGTACGTATCATTTTTCATCTCGCCTGTCAACAGGCTCTTGTCGGCAAATATGAAAGTACCCTTGCCGGTTTTTTTGCCGTCGACGAATGAACCTACGTAAAGATGTCCTTCCTTACTGAGATACGCTCCCTTTCCGTTCAATTTTCCGTTCTTCCATTCCCCGCTCAGAAAAGTTCCGTCTTTAAACAACAATGCACCTTTACCGTTATACTGGCCATTCAAAAAATTGCCTGCATACCGCAATGCGAAATCATTCGAATATATCGCGATCCCGACGCCATTCGGTTCGCCGTTTTTTATCTCGCCTACATAGTCGATCGTGGCGTCCCATCCGTCCTTTAAATTCTCGAGCCGCCCAGTAGTCGTTTGGCCGGTTACATGCAGCAGCGCCAGTGAAAAAATAAATAATGCAGCTAGTTTTTTCATAACAGTAATTTTCCTTATTCCAGAGAGATCATTTTGCTTTTTTTTATAAGGTACAGCCCGCGGGCGCTCTATGCCAGTGCTTACAAAGTGTTACCTTGCACGGCTTGAAATGTGCTGCCAGTTTGACTTTATTTAACAGGCGCACAGTTTTTGACAGCATAAAATTCTCAAATTAAAAAAATCTACAAATACCCAATATTACGGATATGCTGAATATTTTAAGTAAGATTCTTGGTGGAAATAAGAGTGAGAAGGACGTGAAGAAGATCGAACCGCAGGTTGTGCAAATAAACCACTTCTTCGAACAGTATCAAACTCTTTCCAATGATGAATTAAGAAACAAGACCAACGATTTCAAACAAAGAATAAAAGCTCATCTCGCTGAAATTGACGAATCGATCCAATCAAAAAAAACCGAGGCTGAACAATTGCCCGAAAGTGAAATGCAGGCACGCGATGCATTGTATAAAGCAGCGGATGAATTAAAAAAGGACCGCGACAAGAAGATCGAAGAGATACTGCTTGAGATCTTACCGGAAGCTTTCGCTGTAGTTAAAGAGACCGCACGAAGATTTAAAGAGAGCACTGAACTTACATCAACCGCAACACAACTCGACCGCGACCTCAGTGTTAAAAAAGAATACATTACCATTAACGGCGATAATTCTGTTTACAGGAATAGTTGGATGGCGGCGGGCAATCTCATCACCTGGAACATGGTGCATTATGATGTGCAATTGATCGGGGGAATTGTGTTGCACCAGGGCAAGATCTCCGAAATGGCCACCGGTGAAGGTAAAACGCTTGTGTCCACTTTACCTGCGTACCTCAATGCGCTGGCTGGCGAAGGTGTGCACATCGTAACAGTGAACGATTATCTTTCACGACGCGACAGTGAATGGAACGGGCCGCTGTTCGAGTGGCTCGGTATAACGGTAGACTGCATCGATAAACATCAGCCGAATTCAGAAGATCGCCGCAAAGCTTACGCAGCAGACATTACCTACGGTACAAACAATGAATTTGGTTTTGATTATTTACGCGACAACATGGTGCACGCCCCTGAAGAAATGGTGCAGCGCAAACATCATTACGCGATGGTGGATGAAGTAGATAGCGTGTTGATTGACGATGCGCGTACACCATTGATCATTTCAGGCCCTGTTGGCAGAGACAATACCACGCAGCAATTTTTTGATCTGAAGCCGCGTATTGAGCAATTGGTTGAAGCGCAAAAACGTTCGGTTAACCAGTTTCTCAACGAAGCGAAAAGAAAGATCAACGAAGGTGACGATGATCCGAAAAGTGGCGGGCTCGCTTTGTTCCGTGCGCACCGCGGTCTTCCAAAAAATACTGCACTCATCAAGTTTCTCAGTGAGCCGGGCGTTCGCGTAAAAATGCAGAAGTCAGAAAATTATTACCTCTCCGACCAGCAAAAAGAAATGCCAAAAGTTGATGAGGAACTTTGGTTCTATATCGACGAAAAAAATAATTCTGTTGAGCTCACCGATAAAGGCATTCAACTTATCACAAAGGCCGGTGAGGATCCCAACTTTTTTATATTACCAGACATCGGCGTTGAGTTAGCTGTTATTGACAATGATCCCAACATGCCGACAGAACAGAAACTGCATAAGAAAGAGATCATCCTCAATGACTATGCAGTAAAAGCGGATCGCATTCATACGGTACAACAGTTATTGAAAGCATACACGTTATTCGAAAAAGATGTTGAGTATGTCGTCCTTGACGGAGCGGTAAAGATCGTTGATGAACAAACGGGCCGCATCCTCGAAGGCCGGCGTTATTCAGACGGTTTGCACCAGGCAATTGAGGCAAAGGAAAATGTGAAGATCGAAGCCGCAACGCAAACGTATGCGACTGTCACCCTTCAAAATTATTTCCGCATGTACCATAAACTCGCAGGTATGACCGGTACGGCAGAAACGGAGGCAGCAGAGTTTTGGGACATCTATAAGCTCGACGTCGTAACAATTCCAACCAATGTTGCTTGTGTAAGAAAAGACGAACAGGATCTTGTTTATAAAACGAAGCGCGAAAAATACAAGTACGTTATCGACATGATAGAGCAGTTGAGAAATGGCGGCCGGCCTGTGCTTGTTGGTACAACGTCGGTTGAAGTGAGTGAGCTGCTCAGTCGAATGTTGCAGCAGAAAAAAATCCCGCACAATGTCTTGAACGCAAAACAACACGCCCGTGAAGCGCAGGTGGTTGCAGAAGCCGGTCTCGCAGGTAATATAACCATCGCGACGAACATGGCGGGTCGTGGGACTGATATAAAACTTGGTCCGGGCGTTAAAGAAGCCGGCGGACTTGCGATCATCGGAACGGAACGGCATGACAGCCGGCGTGTAGACCGCCAGTTACGAGGCCGTGCGGGACGCCAGGGCGATCCCGGATCATCTCAGTTCTTCGTTTGCCTGGAAGATGATCTCATGCGTATGTTCGGCAGCGAACGCATCGCAAAAGTGATGGACTTTGCTGGTTATAAGGAGGGTGAAGTGATACAGCACAGCATGGTAACGAAAAGTATAGAACGTGCTCAAAGGAAAGTGGAAGAAAACAACTTTGGCATCCGCAAGCGTTTGCTGGAGTACGATGACGTAATGAACAAACAGAGAACCGTTGTTTACACAAAACGCAGCCATGCGCTGTTCGGCGAACGACTTGCGCTTGACATTGATAACGCTTTTTACGATGTCGCTGACGGCCTCGTCAATACTTTTAAAGAACGTAACGACTTCGAAGGATTCAAACTCGAAACCATCGTTAACCTCGGCCTTGATACTGCGATCACAAAAGAGGAATTTGAAAAAGCGTCTCACGAAAACTTAGTTCCACGCTTATATGAAGAGGCGCTTGCAAATTATCAGAACAAGAGGAAGGAACTGATGCGTGTTGCCTTGCCTGTCTTCCATAATATTCGCCAAAGCCAGGGTGCTCATATAGAAAATATTATGGTCCCGTTCACCGACGGCAGGAGAGCCATACAGGTGTTAACGAATCTCGACAAAACCATCCAATCATCAGGCGCAGAATTGGTGAGCACGCTCGAAAGAAGTGTAACGCTTTTTCTGATTGACGACTCGTGGAAAGAACATCTTCGCGCCATGGACGATCTGAAGCAAAGTGTACAAACAGCGCACTATGAACAGAAAGATCCACTGGTAATTTACAAGGGCGAAGCTTTTAATCTTTTCCGGCAAATGGATAGCCAGGTGAACAGCAGCATCGTAAGTTTCCTTTGTCATGCGGAATTGCCCGTTCAACAAAACGCCCCGGTGCGTGAAGCGCGGCAACAAAAGACCGACATGAGCAAGATGCATGCGAATAAACGTGAAGTGGAAACCGCGGGACAAGATTATGCGGCAAATGAAAATGACTACTATGATCCGACGCCTGTAAAACAGGAGCCTGTTAAGGTGGGTCCGAAGATCGGCCGGAATGATCCGTGTCCCTGCGGAAGTGGAAAGAAATATAAGAATTGTCATGGAAGAGACGAAGCATAAAGCATCAATTTGAAACTGTTTAATGCCCGGCCGAACCGGGCATTTTTGTGTGCGGTAGCTCGTGTTGATAAACCTGTTCGAGGAGATAGTCAAAACAAGTTATCTTCAATTCAAGATTAAGCAGCATCAAAGCAATCGCCATTATGAGAAGAATTACCATCATCGTTTTACTGTCCTGGTTCATCATTCGGTCTCATGCGCAGAGCAACGAACTGACAGAACAATTGGGTAATATCAAATTAGAATTTAGACTTGGCGATTCGGGCATTGCTGAATACGCGGTTTATTTTAAAGACCATGTTGTCATTAAACCTTCCGCACTGGGTTTTAACTTAAAGAACAATCCTGCGCTTAGATATTTTAAAATTATTCGCAGTGAAAGAAAAACATTTGATGAAACCTGGAAGCCTGTTTGGGGTGAGGTAAGCCAGATCAGAAACCATTATAACGAATTAAAAGTTTATCTGCAGGAACGAAACGAGCCAAACCGTTTTTTGAATATTGTGTTTCGTGTATTCCAGGACGGTGTTGGGTTTCGCTACGAATTTCCCGTTCAGCCTCATTTGAAATATTTTATCATCGCGGATGAACTCACCCAATTCAATTTAACGGGCGATCATAAAACTTTCTGGATACCCGGGGATTACGATTCAAATGAATACCCATACACCACATCAAAGCTCAGCGAAGTGGATGGTTGGAAATTGCCGGTGCTCTCAACGAATTCGAAAGAGATAAATGAACCGGATCAGTACGCGGTCCAAACACCGCTGACGATGAAAACGAGCGACGGTTTGTACATCAACATTCATGAAGCAGCGTTGGTGCATTACCCCTCAATGCAACTGCATGTTGACAGAAAAAGTTACACTTTATCATGTAACCTTGTTCCAAATGCGTTGGGCGATAAAGCGTATTTGCGAGCACCTGAGGTTACCCCGTGGAGAACGATCATTGTGAGCGATAAAGCAACAGACATTCTTGCTTCAAAGCTCATCCTGAATTTGAATGATCCTTCAAAAATTGAAAACACATCATGGATAAAGCCAACGAAATTCATTGGCGTATGGTGGGAAATGCAGACGGGAAAAGGTGGTTGGAATTATTCGAATAACCTGGACTCGCTTGATGCAAATGGGAAACTAGTTCCAAATCACCGGCATAGCGCAAATACGGAAAATGTGAAACGTTATATCGACTTTGCGTCAAAAAATGGGATCAAAGGTTTGCTGGTTGAGGGATGGAATACGGGTTGGGAAGAATGGTACGGGAACTGGAATGGTGGCCCGTTTGATTTTGTAACGCCATATCCAGATTTCGATGTGAAAGCCATTGCTCAATACGCAAAGCAAAACGGAGTGAACATGATCATGCATAATGAAACGAGTGCAGATGCGTCTACTTATGAAAGACAAATGGATACAGCCTTCCGTTTCATGAACAAATACGGCTACACTTCGGTGAAGACAGGATATGTGGGCAGCATTGTTCCAAGAGGGGAACATCATGACGGTCAATGGATGATTGACCACTATGTACGTGCGGCAGACAAGGCTGCGCAATATCATGTGATGATCGACATGCATGAACCTGTTCGTCCAACCGGTTTGCAGCGCACCTATCCGAACTGGCTCGCCTGCGAAGCGGGAAGAGGTAATGAATGGAACGCCTTCAGCGATGGTAATTTACCGGAGCATGAAACGATCATGCCTTTCACGCGATTAATGGGTGGACCGATGGATTACACGCCCGGCATTTTCAAAATAAAAGGTTATTCAGCAGTGGTCGGCAGGCAGGTGCATACAACGCTTACAAAACAGCTCGCTTTGTACATCACGATGTATAGTCCGCTGCAAATGGCGGCAGATCTTCCGGAAAATTACGAAGCGCATATGGACGCGTTC
This sequence comes from Parafilimonas sp., assembly GCA_035631175.1. Classification (GTDB taxonomy): domain Bacteria; phylum Bacteroidota; class Bacteroidia; order Chitinophagales; family Chitinophagaceae; genus Parafilimonas. Next base: position 1,324 of record DASQJI010000663.1, on the reverse strand, counting down.
CAATTCATCAAAGATGTTGCGGTCGACTGGGATGACACTAAGATCATTGAGGCAGAGCCCGGCGACTATATCACCATCGCGCGTAAGGCAAAAAACTCTTCCAACTGGTTTCTCGGTTTAATAACAGATGAGAACGCGAGGACCTCGTCGTTTAAACTTGACTTTCTTGATCCAAACAAGATTTACGCTGCAACTATTTACCGTGATGCAGATGATGCGGACTGGAAAAACAATCCGGAAGCATATACTATTGAAAAGGTTTTGGTGAATAGCAATACCTTGGTGAACATAAAAATGGCGCCGGGTGGAGGCGCAGCGATCAGCTTACTGCCTGCAACGTCAGATCAATTAAAAAGTTGGAAGGAATACAAGTAACAGCGCAAGTAAAATTCTCCTGAGATGTTACGAGATCGCTGCAAAGATTATTTACCTTCCGTCGAAGATCGTTCGATGTCGCAGATCATTAATACTGATAAGGCTGCCACGCCGCTTGGTTCTTATCCGCACGCAAGACGTGTAGGCAACCTGCTTTTTCTTTCGGGCATTGGCTCCCGTAATCCCGTCGACAATTCAATACCAGGGCTCAAGTTGGATGCTGAAGGGAACGTTTTGCATTATGATATTGAAGCTGAATGCCATGCTGTGTTTGCGAATGTGAAGGCGGTACTGGAGGCTAGTGGAAGCGGCTGGGACAAAATAATTGATGTGACGGTTTTTCTTACAAACATTAAAGACGATTTTACAATATACAACACGATTTACGGTGAATATTTTAAAGATGTGCAGGCTTGCCGAACCACCGTTGAAGTGAAAAGTCTTCCCACCAAGATCGCCATCGAATTGAAAGTGATTGCGACGATCGACGGTTAGATGATCATGGTTAAATGAAACAGGAAATGGAGTACATAAACAGTTTGGAGTTTGCTCAAAAACTGGACGAACAAGACCCCCTTGCACATTTTCGCGATAAGTTTTTTATTCCACAACATCAAGGAAAGGATTGCATTTATTTCACTGGTAATTCGCTTGGCCTTCAACCGCGGTCCGTAAAAGATTATATCCAACAGGAGCTTGACGATTGGGCGCGCCTTGGCGTGGAAGGACATTTCAATGCTAAAAATCCATGGCTTTCATACCACGAAATTTTCCCGGATCAGCTTTGCAATATTGTGGGTTGCTTCCGGCATGAGGTGGTTGCCATGAACCAGCTCACCGTAAATCTGCACTTGTTGATGGTGAGTTTTTATCGTCCGACGAAAGAGCGGTTCAAGATCATCTGCGAAGCGAAGGCTTTCCCTTCCGATCAATACGCGCTGGAATCGCA
>DASQJI010000662.1:0-5158 GCA_035631175.1 Parafilimonas sp. | reverse complement strand
TAATAGAATTGTGCCTAATGTTGAAAATAATGTCTGTGAAAGTATCAACACTCCAAAGTACGGTAACAGTTGGGCGACCATCATCCATTGATCACCCCAAAGTATATGCACAAATTGTTTAGGTAATAATAGAAGTAATACGGCGAGTGGAAAATTAATAAACGATATTAATTTCAAAACAAACGCATATTCGTTCTCAACATCGCCGCCACGCTCTTTATACCGCACCAGGCTTGGATACAATACCGTTGTAAATATGCCGGTGATCAGTGCGAGGGGAAGAGTAAGCATCTGGTAGGCGCGGCTATAAATTCCCAAATCCGCTGTGCCGTAATATTTCCCTACGAGAAGATTGTCGGCATTTCGTGCCCAATAATTAACAGTGTTAAAACCAATCAGTCTGCCTATTACCGATCGTGTTAGTAGAAAAGATTTTACAATTATTTTTTTCCGCCGGGTATAAAGAGAATAACCCGATGTGTTATACAACAGCAGCCATGTTACAATGGTGATCACGTATTGTGACCATATCAGTGACCAATATTTAAATCCGGCCAATGCTAAAAGTATGGAACATACTATGCCGCATAAAGTGGCGATCAAAACGATCTTTCCGGCTGCTGCAAACTTCAACTGTTTCTGAAGAACAGCAATGGGAACAACGTTGAAAGCTTTTATTATGAATAACACCGCCACCGCTACGCCTGGAAGAATTATTGTTGTATTCTTATAAAACAATGAAACAGGATATAAGATCGCAACCGTTAGCAAGGAAAGTGATACTCCTGTGATTATAGAAATAACATGAATACCCCTGTGGTAAGTATAACGGTACGGGCAACGAATTACGCCAAAAGAAATAGTGCTGTCTGAAAACATGCTTATGAAACCAGAAAAAACGGCGATGAGGGCGACAATGCCAAAGTCGGAAGGCTGGAGTAACCGGGACGTTATGATGCTGCCTAAAAAAACGATCACCTGTGCCAGGTAAGTAAAACCGCCTGTGATCAGTAAATTTTTTAGAAACCCTCTCTTAAAGTTCATGAAATAAAATGAGTGGCGGTCGTCGAACAGTGAAAATCTAAAGGTTCATTCAGCTGGAAAGTACCCTCCGTATCATAAGCCATATGCAAATAATAATGCCAGCGAAAAAACCACCGGCCAGTAAATATACCAGCTTGCTTTTTGTTTCCATTTTCAGTGGAAGTGAAGGCTCATCGATGATCTGATATAATGGTGTTTGTTTTTGCAATGTAATTTTAGCAAGCTCAAGATTTTTTACTACTTCGCCATAGGCAGTTCCGAGCACTGTAGCTTGCATTTGGCTCTTTTGGGAAGCAGACCGTTGTACCTGGTATGCAGGATTAAGATTAAATGTAAAATCGGTCTCTGAACCAGACGCTGTTATGGCAGCGCCTAACAAATTCCGAAGACTGTCTGCTTCGTGTTGCAGCATACTTAGATTACTTTTTGCTACACTGGTTTTGGTTTCGATGTAAAATGCTGAAGTAACATCGGCAACGTATTTAGTAAGGTAGAAGGAAAATATTTCGTTGCGTGAAGTGGTTGTGACGTTGTAGATCGTTTGATCCTTGTTAGGTAATGAAATTTCCAGGTTGTCTTTTTGCACGCCGTCGTAGATTTCCCTGAAAATGCTATCCTGGGTCCTGCTCATTTGCGAAAGTGAATCAGGGAAAGGATAGATCTTACTAAGCCTGGCATCCTTTTTCCATGAATCAGGTAACTTATTGTCCCTGCAAAAAATATTCAACAGCGACTCAGATGCCCCGGGAGGTCTCATCAATAAAGCTTTTTGCACCATTCTCCTCGATTTCATTAAGGCTATGATATTGTTTCCGCGAAATGCATCGTCACTGGTTGTGCCAAGGTTGATGCCGAACTGGCTTGCAAGCCCCATGAGATTCGTATTGTTTTCATCAGAATTCGCCAAAATAAAATCGATCGAGGCGCTGTATTGCGGCTTCGACAACGCGGCATATAAAAAACCTAATGCGCCGCCGATGAGGCCGACGATCAAAATGATAAGCCATTTTGAAAAAAGAAACGCGATCCAGTCACGAATCGTGAGCAGAATTTCTTTTAGTGATATTTGATCCTTATCAGTTATGTTTTCTGCCATCAAAAACGAAAACAGTTATTTGGTTGTATTTAATATGGCGATCACTACGCCGGCCAATGATGCCAGTGCACTGGCAATACCTATAAATTCTCCCGTGGTAAGCCTTCTTTTCTCTTCTTTAGCGGGTACAACAATTTCGGTGCCGGGCTTAACATCGGGATAATTCTTGAAGAAGAGAAAACCATGTGATGATGCCGCTTTTCCATTAGCGTACACGACATAGATTTTATTCTTTTTTCCATTTTCCGCGACACCACCGGCTGACGAAATATAGTCTTTCAAATTATATCTCTGGTTATATGGGATTTGGGTTGGGAATAAAACACTCCCGCTTATTCTCACTTCTGCGTTGTACTTCGGTACTATTAACTCATCGCCCGCTATTAATATAACATCCTCCGGAGAATTTGGCTGACTAAGCAGCTTGGAAATGTTTAAAGGAATTTGATCATATTGCTTTTTAATATCCTGTTGAACAATATTTGAAGAATCGTTGAGCTGTTGTTGAATATTTATTATCGTTTGTTGGCGCACGGAGTTTGTTTTATCGAGATTATATCGCTTGATGTAAGCACCTTCCGGATCTGCTTCAGGAGTGAAGCCGCCCGCACGTTTGATAAGATCACTCACACGCTCATCTCTCTTCTCCATTACATACGGGCCCGGGTACTGCAACTGCCCGGTAACCATTACAGTTTGAAAAGCAAGGTAACCCGGCTTTCGTCGTACAGTGATGAGATCCGAAGGCTGCAGTGTGATATTTTTTTGTGGCGATGAAAGGTCTTCCATCCCATTTACCTGGATGATCGTGCTGGCTCTTACATCTTTCGCCGTTAATGTGTCTCTGCGAATTAGCCTTGCAACGTCTATTTTTTGGGGAAACGCAGCGTCAGTAAAACCACCCGCCTGTAAAATGATGTCCTTTAGTGTAAGACTATCCCGGTAATCATAATACCCGGGCGTTCTAACTTCGCCGAGAACTGATACATAGTAGTCATCTTTCAAATCAAATATGGAAGCTATCACGACAGAATCTTCACGTTTTAGGGGAATGTTTTTTTCTGCTTCACTGCCAGGATTAAATGACACCATCTCCTTGCTAAGATCATTTTTCAGCCGGAAAATTTGCGCCCGTTGCATAAACGCATCTTCGCGCAAACCATCTGCTTTATTAATAAGATCGTTCACGGTCATGCCTTCGGTAAGTTCATAGGCGCCTTCTCTAAAAACTGCACCCTGGATAAAGACCCTGTTTGTAAACCTGTTCAAGACCTTGCTCACAATAACGCTATCGCCACGCTGCATTACATACTGGCCGAAATTGGGCGCGTTTATGTCTTTAACGCTCATCTCTCTGCCTGTAAACTGCATTATTTTGACCGAGTTTGTATAAGCGCTATCCGAAAAACCGGAACAATAGTCAAGCAGGTCCTGTAAGGTTTCACCGGGCAGCATTTCGAAAATGCCGGGGCGCTTCACGTAGCCGTCAATAATCACTCTTGTTTTATAAGCCGGTATCCTGATGATATCATTGTTGTTTAATGTCATGTTATCGCTTCCGTCACCCTTCGTGAGAAAACTGTAGAGATCAATGGTCTTTAAAAGTTTGTTGTTTCTTACCAATTCTATTTGCCTGAAACTTCCAAATTCAGACGGCCCTCCTGCAATAAACAACGCATTGAAAGTTGTGGAAAGAGAGGGCACAGTGTAATTGCCAGGCCTGTTACTTCCTATCACAGTTATGCCAATGCTTCGGATCTGGCCGGTATTAATGCTGAGCTTTGATGAACCGGAACGTAGCGTTGGATATGCCGTCCTGCCCATTACATTTTTTATTTTTTGTGTTGCGTTCTCAATGGTCAAACCAGCGACCTGAACCTGGCCAACGTTGGGAATAACCGCATTGCCTTCAGGCGTAACAGGGACGGTCATTGCAGTTTCCTGCACGCCATAAACATTCAAATTCAACTGGTCGCCAGGACCGACGATATAATTCAAAGGAGTGGCGATAGGAACCATGGGCTGAAAAGTCAGCGACGCGTCGTTAAATAGCTCGGAACCGAAGATCCGCGGATTGATCAAAGGCTTCCTGGTGGTTGTATCCACCAAAGAAATGTTAGGGTTCGAAGGAGTATCAACCGGATTGTTGTAGTTGCCAATAGAATTTGACTGAAAGGGTGTGGTTTTTGTTGTCGTTGCCGTTTTTGGTAAACTCTGCAGCCTGATGCGCAGTTTCTGCACTTCCGTTACAGGCATTCCTTTTGATATGGCGATCTGTTCTGCCTGATCTTCGGTTAACCCGGATGCATCCAGTTGTTGTTTGAATTTAGCGATCTCTGCATCACTAAGTTTATCCACTTTCACTGACGACAGATCGTAGTTCCGCAAGAGATCCTGCGCGCTGGAATAGCCGGCCATTAAAATAAGAAAGGCAATCAACGCGGCTAAGCGAAAACAACTTTGTTTTAGCATGAATTAAGTTCAAATGTGAACCGAAAGCTCCGCCATCTGAGTTACATATATAAAATAAGAAAGCCTTCCATAAAGTGATGAAGGCATTATACTATAGCTTTAAACACGCAACCCATTCAATACAAGAAATTCAGCAAATGCAAATATAAGGGTTTGAATTTTACAAGGTTTTGCTGCTTTTTAGTTAAACAACTCCCCGGCTTTTGCAACACTCTCGACGGTTCCCACATCTATGAAATTGCCGGCTGCATGTTCGAAAGAAGCTATTTTGTGCATGCTGCAGATCGAAAGATAAAAGTCAACCATCGAAAACTTTTTTTCGGTTGACCGCATTAATGAAAAAATTCCGGGGTTTATGATGTGAATACCGCTGAACGCTCTCGGCACCAACGTTGCAGATGCGCGTGGAAGTTTTTCGTCGCCTGTCTTAATGTTTCGCCAGCCGCAAAGCACATTCTCTTCATTAAACAAAAAATAGCGGGACGTATTACGATGTGTTGTGGCAAGCGTTGCAACGGGCCGAACCGACAAATGAAAATCTATCAT
>DASQJI010000661.1:0-2106 GCA_035631175.1 Parafilimonas sp. | reverse complement strand
GGCCGGGAGGCGGAACTGGTTATTCTTTTGTACATAAAATTCAATGTGCGCATCGTCTGCCATTTGCGTTAACAGGTCCGAACACAAACCATATCTCTGCTCTTCATTTACATAAAATTTATCCCGTGCAACAGTGATATGCACTTCGCCTTCATGAGCCTGCGGCGACGACGAGATCGAATATAATCTCGGCGTTATGGGCTCTAGGATCTGGATAACCTCCTCAAATTGTTGTGAGTCTTTTACAGGGTATATTTTCAACAGGTCAATAATGCTGATATCCTGTTCAGGTATGTCCTGCTCAACAATTGCAGCATACTTTTTTACGACCCTCTGCGGAAGCTGGCCAATGTTAAGCTTCCGTTTAAGCAGCTCGAACACCGTTGATGGCTGGTTGCGATAGGAGAGGACCTTATCGCGCTGAATGCTGGTGAGCTCAAGAATTGTCTCCACACAGCTTAACTTGTTCTCAGGTATTACACCGATTGAATCACCGGGCAAATATTCAACCGCATCGGCAACAATTTCTATGTGATGTGTCTCTTTCTTTGAACCTTTGTCATTTAAATTAATGTTGTTCACGATCGTACCCTTGTAAATCTTTTTTCCTGTCGTTGGTTTATTTACTACATGCCTGGACACCGTGGGCTCCGCCGGTGTTGAATTGATTTTCTCGAGCACGCCTGCGAACCATTTATCAGCGCTGGCTTCATAGTCGGTATCGCATTTTTCGATATTCACTAAACGTCGTGCCCCTAATTTTTGCAGGCGTTCATCAACGTCCTCGCCGGCCTTGCAGAACAACGGATACGACGTATCACCCAGGCCCAATACTCCGTAATTTAATTGCGGCAACTGGAGGTTATCTGTATGAATGTGGTCGTAGAATTTTTTCGCAGCTGCGGGAGGTTCCCCGTCGCCCTGCGTGCTGATTATTGAAAAGAAATATTCCTCTTTTTGAAGATCGGATAAACGGTATTGATCAAGACTTACCAGCTTTACATTCACACCTTTTTGTTTTGCTTTCACCGCGAAGTCAGTGGCAAGTTTTTTTGAATTGCCGGTTTCAGTGCCGTAGGCAAGCGTGATCTTTTTAGCGGAAGCTTTTATCTCCGCAGTTTGTGGTTCTTCTTGTCCGCTTGCAAGGATTGCCGAAAGATAACCGTGTATCCAAATCATCTCATCCTTGCTGGATGATCTCACGAGGTCTTTCAGTGTTTTAAGTTTGGCTTCTACTAACATCTTACTAATTTTTGTTCGTGATTGGAATTTGAACCGTCGAGCGTAATGTGCCGAAGTGGTTTGAAGTAGTGTTCGGCCGAGTGAACATTTGAGAACCATTTAAATCTGTCGTGCAACGCTACTACTTTACCAATGATCACCAGTGATGGTGAGAGGAATGTCTTACCGCAACATCGCTCTTCAAATTCATACAAATTCGTGATGGTTACATTCTGCAAAGACGTTGTGGCTTGTTCCACAACAGCCAGTAATTTACCGTCAGAAATTCCATGTTGCCGTAGCCCCGAAACAAGCTCACTAAGTTTTTCTGATGACATATAAAAAACAAGGGTATCGTCAGTCTCTGCTAATTCCTCCCAGCCTTTTTCGGAGATGGTGTCGGGCTTATAGAAAGTGAGAAACCGAACGGCGTTAGAGTAATTTCTCGCGGTTAGCGGAATTCCTGCGAATGCCGCAGCGCCAAGTGCCGCTGTTACGCCTGGGATTATTTCGTATGGAATATTGTTTTCGATCAACGCTTCGAGCTCATCGAGCACGTTGGAAAAAACGGAAGTATCGCCGCCTTTTAATCGCACGACCAACTTATTCTGCAACGCAAAGTGCACCATCAACTCATTGATCGACTGTTGTGAGGTGGAAGTATTGCGCCCGGCCTGCTTGCCAACATGAACGATCTCTGCATTTGCGTTCACATACAATTCGAGCAGCTCTGAACTCACCAGCCTGTCGGTTAAGACCACGTCAGCCAGGTTAAGATAATTTGCCGTTTTTATGGTAATGAGTTCCGGATCGCCCGGGCCGGCCGAAGCCAGGATTACCTTTCCATTAAAGTGTTCGTTCTTCATCTTTAAACGAATAATTTAT
>DASQJI010000660.1:0-3487 GCA_035631175.1 Parafilimonas sp. | reverse complement strand
CTTTCAACAAGGCCATCGCGCAACCGCACCACCCGTTTTGCATAGCCGGCAATGTCTTCTTCATGGGTAACCAATACAACGGTGTTGCCTGCAGCTTGTATTTGTCCGAAGATCTGCATCACTTCGATCGATGTCTTACTGTCGAGGTTTCCGGTCGGCTCGTCGGCCAGTAAAATAGATGGATTGTTTACCAGGGCCCTCGCAATCGCGACACGCTGAATTTGACCACCGCTTAGCTCATTTGGTTTGTGGTGGCTCCTGTCTTGCAGCGCAACTTTTTCCAAAGCTACCATCGCGCGGTCCATTCTTTCTTTCCTTGCCACGCCTGCATAGATCAGCGGCAGTGCCACGTTTTCCGCGGCGCTGAGGCGGGGCAGAAGATTGAACTGTTGAAAAACAAAGCCGATCTCACTATTGCGAATCTCAGCCAGGTCATCATCAGACATCTTGCTTACATCATGGCCGTTCAAAATATAAGTACCGGCTGAAGGCGTGTCAAGGCAACCAATAATATTCATCAACGTACTCTTACCGCTGCCGCTTGGACCCATGAGCGCAACGTATTCATTTTTGAGAATGCTGAGCGTGATGCCCCTCAAAACTTCGAGCGAGTTCGAGCCCATGAAATACGTTTTGCGTATCTGACTTAATTCTATGACTGGTTGCATAATGAAATGAGTGATGAATAATGAGTAATGAGTGATCAGTAATGAATGGCAGTGATGAGTAATAAAATGATTACGATGGTTCGGCACCTTTCTTTATCACTTTTGGTACTTTAAAAAAGTTGCCATCGGTCAGCGGCGCATTCAATAATGCTTCCTGCCTTGAGATACTTGTAATCACTTCGTCTTCGCGCAGCACATTTTCAGCGCCAGTTATATAAAGCAACGGTTCAACGCCTTCGGTATTTACTTCCCGGAGCTTTTCGACAAAACCGATCATTCGCTCCAAATCATATTTCAGGCCTTCTTTTTCGTCTTCCGTGAAGCGAAGCCGCGCGAGGTCAGCCAGGTGCTCTATCATCTCATCTGTAATCTTCATGTGTGACAAACATTACTAAAGTTCCTACAGTTTATTTTGCAAAACACAAAAATAACTTTTGCGTCCAAGGTAGGCAGGAAAAAATTAGCAGCGGTTTCATTTAATGAGAAGTACCCGTAAACAGTTTTTTAAATTGTCTTACATTGCACAAGGAAAACCGTTATGTCAAGAGAAGCTGTTACGATATTTGTGGTTGATGATGATGTGGTGTATTGTTCTTCGATTGCTCACTATTTATCTCTTAATCCTGATTACAGGGTGAAGACATTCTTTTCCGCAAAAGAGTTCATAAATAATCTCCACGACAAGCCCGACATTGTGACGCTTGACTACTCCCTCCCGGACATGAAGGGGGATGAGGCGCTCTCACAGCTAATTGAAGTAAGCCCGGAAACAAAGACAATTGTCATCTCCGGTCAGGAAGATATACAAGTAGCGATCGATCTGTTCAAGAAAGGAGTGCATGATTATATTGTTAAGGATGCGGATACACAGCAGCGGCTGTGGATGGCTATTCAAAACCTTAGGGAAACGATCGAATTAAAAAAAGAAGTTGAAGCGCTAAAACAGGAAGTTGAGAAGAAATATAATTTTCACAACATGATCGTTGGTAACAGCCCGGCCATTAAAAAGGTATTCGCGTTGATGGCGAAAGCAGCGTCTACGAACATTACGGTATCGATCACGGGTGAAACAGGCACGGGAAAAGAACTTGTAGCGAAGTCAATTCACTTTAATTCAACCAGGAAAAAACATTCGTTTGTACCGGTAAACGTTGCGGCTATTCCAAGAGAATTGCTCGAAAGCGAATTATTTGGTCATGAGAAAGGAGCTTTTACAGGTGCCACCAATCGACGGATCGGTAAGTTCGAAGAGGCGCATAACGGCACGCTTTTTCTTGATGAGATCGGTGAAATGGATATGAATATGCAGGCAAAGTTGCTGCGTGCGTTGCAGGAAAAAGAGATCAGCCGCATCGGCAGCAATGAGATCGTTAAGATCAATGTCCGCATCATCGTAGCTACACACCGCAATTTGCAGGATGAGATCTCAAAAGGCAAATTCAGGGAAGACTTGTACTACAGGTTACTGGGATTGCCCATCGAGCTGCCGCCATTGAGAGAACGGGAAAACGATATTCTGCTCATTGCAAAATTTTTTATCGACCAGTTCTGCAAGGAAAATGATCTCGGCAAAAAACATTTGTCGGTCGATGCGAAGCATAGGTTGATGGAATTTTCTTTTCCCGGAAATGTTCGCGAGCTGAAATCGATTGTCGAGCTTGCTTGCGTAATGACGGAAGAAGAAGAGATCTCTGACGATCATTTGCAGATGAATCAAACTTTAACCAGGACGATTGGAAATGGCAACGGCAACTACACACTGAGAGAATATACAACCAGGATAATTCAGCAATACCTCGACAAATACGATTACGATGTGCTGAAAGTAGCAGACAAACTCGATGTTGGAAAGTCTACGATCTACCGGATGATCAACAACCGGGAATTGAAGGTTGCAAAAAGAAAACTGGAAGTCTGAGCATGCAGAAATTGTATGATACCAAAAATCTATTAGACACTCACCAGGGAGATACAGAATTCATTAAACACATTGCCCGACTTTTTATTCAACATATGCCCGTTATGCTGGGCGAACTGAAAAAAGCATTTGCAGATCGCGACTGGCAAAACATGTATTTCTATGCGCACAAAATGAAAGCGAGCATTGACCTGTTTGCCGTTACCGGATTAGCCGAAACGATACGAGCGGTGGAACAGCAGGCGAAGGCGGGAGTGCCGGCGGATAATTTGGGACAATTGGTGGCTGATGTTGACCGCGTCATTACAGAATGTGTAGGGCAGATGAAGGAGGAGTATGAGATCGTGACTGAATAATAGTCAATTTTCTTGCAAACGTTTGTTGCAAAACATTTTATTTTTATGCCGAGTAATGTCAAAATATGAAACTATTATTTGTCCTGGTTCTTTCGGCTTTGCTTTTTAAAATGCGTCTCAGCGCGCAGAAAATCCAATATTACACCCCCATAAATTTTTCTGAAGTTCAAATCACAGATCACTTCTGGAAACCAAAGATCGACCTAGTTGCGACCAAATCGTTGCAGGCTTGTATTTATCAAACAGAGATCGCTACACCACGTATTCAAAACTTTATCAACGCCGCGCATCACACAGGAAAATTCAAGGGAATTTATTATGACGACAGCGACGTGTATAAAGCGCTTGAAGCAATGGCGTATTCGCTAAAGAATCATCCTGACACGGCGATAGAAAATACAGCAGACAGGTGGATCGGTTACGTCGCCGCTGCACAAATGCCAGATGGGTACCTGGATACTTATTACCAGCTTGGCGATATTTCGAAGCGTTGGACAGAACTGGAAAAACATGAAGACTACAATGCGGGCCATTTGATCGAAGCT
>DASQJI010000659.1:0-12726 GCA_035631175.1 Parafilimonas sp. | reverse complement strand
AGTTGTAAAATCAAATCCCGCCATATTTCCTGTCGAATCTATTTTATAAATGATCGGATTATTTCCAAGCACGACGATCCTTCCGCCATTATTCAAATATTGCCGCAACAGCGATTGTGCACCGCCTGAAAGAATTTCCTTCGGGAAAAAATTTGCTGCAAAAACGATCACGGAGTTTTTTGCAGAGTCTGTTTTTTGTAAAACCTGAGCGAGCTGTTTTGAATCGACGGTCTCGTACCCATTTACGTTTAAATAGATGTTGATCTTTTTATCATTGCCGTAATGAAAATAAGTGTCAACATCCTGCTGCCAGAAAACATACCGCTTTATATCAGCAGGTCGCGGATAAGTATATGGTGATGGACGCAGCGCATAAAAATTCCCTTCATCAGTTCCAAAAAATAACAGTGAATCATAAATAACAGGCGATGTAAAAATTTTTCCCTTTGCCTGGAATGCGGTTATTCTTTTCCCGGTTAGCAGGTCTAGGCAATACAATACGCCCTCCTGGCTTCCGATATACACTTTGTCGTTGTAGATCACGGGCGATGACCACACGATCGAAACCGTTCTGAATTTCCAAATTTCTTTGCCTGTATTTACATTAACTGCCTGCACAAATCTTCCGTCCGACGTACCGGTTACTGCGATCGTATCTTTTACTGCGATGGAAGAGATCACCCACGAAACGTTGTGATCAACATGCCATAACTCTTTCCCTGTGTTTTTATCTACAGCATAAAAAAATCCGTCTCGGCAGCCAACGATCACTTTATCTTTTGCAATGGTAGGCGAGGAGATGATCGCCCTCCTGTCGAAACCAAAATCTTCATTCTTCAAACCATTCCCAATTGTTTTGAATCTCCATAACTCTTTCCCGGTTGTAACATCAACGCGGTACAAAATGCCGTCGATATCTCCAAAGAAAACTGCCTTGTCTGAAACTGCAGGTGTGCTTCTTACAATATTGTCGGCTTTAAACTTCCAGGCGACCTTTCCATCAGCACTCACGTTGTAAACAAAACCATCTTTCGCGCCAATGAATATTTTGCCATCAGCAATGGTGGGCGAGGAATAGTAATAATCAAATCCCCATTCGTTCGGCAAGTTTGGACCAAAATCAAGCTGCCAGTTTTGTTTTCCGGTTGATGCGTTTAATGAATGAAGCGATTGCTTGTTGTCGGTGAATAAAACACTCCCGTTCAAAAGTGCCGGTGAAGACGCAATTGCATACCCGGCGTTGTATTGCCATTTTATTGCACCGGACGATCTGTCAAGCGCAAATAAAATTCCTTTACTGTTTCCAAAATAAACAATGTTATTACTGCAAACCGCGGTTGACCGTATTGCTGCGCCTGTCTCAAATTTCCACGCTTGCTCACCAAAAACGTAGTCCTGTTTCGATGAGATGTAAGAAGTATGCTCTGCAGTTTGCCGGAACATTACTGGCTGTGCGTGTGAAGTCAAAACATAAACGCTGATAAAAAACAAAATGGTAAGTCGTAAAAATTTTCGCATAAAAAGTGATTATTTTTAAGATGATGTGCAATTATTGGTTTTAACCGAAAACGCAAAATTCCCCATGACCAGGTCCCGGTTTGATCGAAGAATGATCTGCACCGCAGTCAATTAACGAACTAATTCGCGTCCGGAGGATGTAAATAAACCGAAAGCGGAGAAAACGGCTCTGAACTGATATGTATATGGCTTGATTTTTTGGTCAGCGGCAAGAATATACCATCGAATATATAGCGTGATCCTTTTACTTGCGATCTTCATTCGTGTTGATAACGGGCAAGCTCTTCGATAAGCAGTAGTTATGACTATAAATCAGCAGGTATCTGTGTGATTTACAAAGGCGACTGTATACTCTTTGAAAGCGCGAAAAATACTTCTTTAAAAAAATTTTTGTGGTGACAATAATTTAATATTATTGCAAGCCGCAAACAACAAAATCTGCACCAGGGAGGCAGTAAAAAGTCCGCTAATGGCAAAAAAGCAAATGTTCACTTTGGAATACCCGGTGAGATGTTCCCCTACGATCTTATATGGATTTCTTTCAACACCCGCAGGCTTACAGGAATGGTTTGCAGATAAAGTTGACGAAAGAGATAATGTCTTTATGTTCTCATGGAACGGTTCTGTGGAAAAAGCAGAAGTTGTGGATTCTGAGATCGATAAATTTATCCGCTTTAGATGGTTGACCAGCGCGAAGGATGAATACTTTGAATTTCGAATCGAGAAGACTGAAATAACGAACCAAACTATCCTTGTTATAAGAGACTTCGCTGAAAAGGCTGAGATCAAAGACCAATCGCAACTTTGGGAAACACAGGTTAAAGACCTCTTTCACCGCCTCGGAAATTAACTGCGCACCAACCCCAGTAATTCATTGAAGTTTTTTAGAAAAAAATCTTCTGCACTTGTCCACTCGATGAGCGGAATTTTTTTTGCGATCTTGACAAACGATCTCTGCGTGAAAGCCGGCAGCGAAATCTCTCTTAAAGGCAAATAATTGTCTTCTTTAAAATGATGTTCCCATGCAGACTCGTTTGTGCCGATAAACCATGTCTCCTCTTTCCTGTCGTGCAGTTGGGTGACGATGTTCTGCGCATACATTGTCATATAATTGCCCGAAAGCTGAAGCGTGATACTGAAATGATTTCCCCACCAGAAAAAGCTACGTATTGCAAACACTTCCTCTTTTCCAAATATCCTCGGATAATCGAGCATCACGTAAGGAAGTGCCATATAGTTTTCGCCGCGATAGATCTTCGGTGCCTTTTCAAATATTTCAACTGGCAAGTCGTGCGAATATTTAGCGAGGATGTTCCGGTACCCTTCACTCAGCGATCCGAACAACGCGTACACTTTTTCAATGATTCTATTCTTTGTTAAAATGACGTCGCTGCTTGTGACAAGTTCTAATTCAGTTTTTGAAAGCTCTACATTTGTAGCCACCATAATGATTTTAAACCGGGCGCAAAGTGATAAAAAAACTCGATAAACTCATCATAAAAGCTTTTATCGCGCCATTCATCGCCACGTTTCTGATCTCGCTGTTTGTGCTGGTGATGCAATTCTTCTGGCTGTATATTGACGATCTGGTGGGAAAGGGCCTGGATGTTTTTACCATTCTAAAATTGATAGGTTACGTAGGTGCTACGGCGGTGCCCCTTGCTTTACCGCTCGCACTGCTTTTGTCTTCCATCATGACGTTCGGGAATCTCGGGGAAAGTTTCGAGCTCGTGGCGATCAAATCGGCGGGCATTCCATTGTTACGGTTCATGATGCCATTGCTGATCGTTGCCGTATTAATAAGCGGCGTCGCTTTTTTATTTGCCAACAATATTATTCCGGTCGCAAACCTGAAATTGAACGCGCTTAAGTACGACATCATTGTAACGAAACCTGCCCTTGATATTAAAGAAGGGGTATTTTATGATAAGATCGAAGGGTTTGTGATCAAGATCGGCAAGAAAGAAAAAGACGACAGCACTATTCGCAATGTGGTTATTTACGAAAAGACCTATGGGCTCCAGGATAACTTCTTGACTGCTCGGAGCGGCACCATGAAGGTTACGCCCGATAAACATTTCCTGGAATTTACGCTTCGCGATGGATGGAACTACCAGGAGAATGGGAACCGCTATGCCAGTTCATCTGACTTTATCCGGCTCGGCTTTAAAGAATACAAAAAAGATTTTGACCTGAGCAGTTTCCAGATGACCCGCACGGAAGACAGCTTATTTAAATGGGACCCGAAAATGCTTACCGTGCACCAATTGAACATGTCCATTGACTCGGTGCAGAGCTTAGGAAACAACATAACAAAGCGTTTAGTGTCGCAGGAAAAACCATATCTTACTTTTTACCAATACGAAGACAGCGCCTGGAGGAAGTCAGACTCGCTTCGCAAAAAAAAGGTTGCGAACATTTCCGATTTTATTCCCGATTCACTGCGCGCGACGATATTTGAGCGGGCCCTTGCACGGGTAAACGCTGTACAAGGGTTTTCAGAAGTTGCCGCGACGGACTATGGGGCCAATCAAATGCTTCTGCGCAAAAATCGCATCGAGTGGAATCGGAAGTTCACGTTGTCTATCGCATGTATTGTATTGTTTATGATCGGTGCTCCATTGGGTTCAATCATCCGCAGGGGTGGGCTGGGCTCTCCGCTTGTGTTCGCAATTGTTTTCTTTGTCATCTTTCACCTGCTAAATACATTCGGGGAGAAGTTTGCGAACCAGGGCATCACGAAGGCTTTTACAGGCATGTGGCTTTCAACATTCGTTCTCATTCCGATCGGAATATTTCTAACTTCGAAGGCAATGCGCGATTCGCAATTGTTCAATAAGGAGTTTTATTTCCGCTTTTTCCGTCGCATGGAAAAGGTTGTGTCTTTATGGACAAGGCGCGTTCGCCAGGCCTGAGACGGTTGATTTTTTCCAAGCCAGGCTTCGCGAATAAGCTGCGATATTTTTCAATTATTAAAAGCATATCATGAACTCAGAAACAAAAACCAGCCGGAGAAATTTTATTAAGACCGGCGGAAAGGCCACCATTGCCGCAACATTAACCGCATCGGCTTTATCATCATTTGCACGCGGATCGCGGCCGCTTGAGAACACACCGTACACACAAACACCGTTGGGCTATGACTACAAAGCGCTGGAACCATCGATCGACGCAATGACGATGGAGATCCACTATACAAAACATGCTGCCGCTTATGCGAAAAATCTTGCGGATGCGTGTGCCGCCGAGAATGTGAACACACAAACTACCTCTCTCGAAAATCTACTTTCAGATATTTCGAAATATTCAGCGAAAATGCGCAACAACGCCGGCGGACATTATAACCATGAGTTATTTTGGAAGATCATGTCGCCGCAGTCGCAGCCTTCAGCGCCATCAGGAAAGTTGGTTGACCTGATACAAAGAGATTTTAATTCGGTCGATGCTTTCAAAAATCAATTCAACGATGCAGCGAAAAATCGTTTTGGCAGCGGATGGGCCTGGCTTGTTTATACCGGCGATAAGAAACTGGTAATAGGCTCAACGCCAAACCAGGATAACCCTTTAATGAGCGTCAGCGATGTGAAAGGGTTTCCTGTAATGGGCCTCGATGTATGGGAACATGCATACTATTTGAAATACCAAAACAAGCGAGCTGACTACATAACTGCGTGGTGGAATGTGGCGAACTGGAATTTCGTTCAGCAGCGATTTGACGCAAATGCTTAGCCTGTTTTAAAATTCACCCTCCTCATCAGTCCGGTCATATAAACAAGAACGCAATTGCAAACGGCCCGGCAAAACTTGAATGTGCAAAAATGGATAACAGCGCTGTCTGTTGTACTTTTTGTAGTAAAGATCATCGCTTATTATCTCACGAATTCGCTTACTATTCTTTCCGACGCGCTCGAAAGCATTGTGAATGTGCTGGCCGGCTTCATCGGTTTATACAGTTTATACGTCGCCGCGAAGCCAAAAGACCTCGAACATCCTTATGGCCATGGCAAAGCAGAATTTATTTCCGCTGCAGTTGAAGGTGGTTTGATCACTGCGGCGGGCCTGCTTATTCTATATGAAGCAGTCATAAATTTTATAAAGAACAAGCCACTCGAAGAGTTGGATACTGGCCTGTGGCTGATCGCGGCAACTGCCGTTTTAAATTGGGTCGCAGGTTTCATTTGTGAACAGATCGGCAAAAGAAACAATTCGCTTGCGCTCCAGGCCAGCGGCAGGCATTTGCAGATCGACACGTACTCAACGCTCGCGATCATCGTTACGATCGCGCTCATCCTGATCACGCATTTTGCAATGCTCGACAAAATTGTTGCGTGTGGCCTCGGTTTATTTATCATGTACAACGGCTACAAAATAATCCGAAGGTCACTGGCCGGCATCATGGATGAAGCGGACATGGAATTGCTGAAGCGAATGGTGATTTTATTAAACAAAGACCGGCGTCCCAACTGGATCGATATACATAACCTGCGGATCATCAAATATGGAGCAGTGCTACATATCGATTGCCATCTCACCGTGCCATTTTACCTGAATGTGCTTGAAGCACACGATGAAGTTGACGCTTTGCAGCAATTGATACAGTCTGAATTTGGCGACGCAGTGGAGTTCTTTGTCCACACCGATGGAACTTATCCTGTAAGCTGCCGCCTTTCGGGCAACAGATCCAATCAGGCCGATTTCCTGGAGACAAAAGAATGGACGCTCCAAAACATTTTGAGTAACGAAAGATTTGGCGTCGCCGAAATTGAAGAGCCGGTGATTGTGCAGGCACCGCAAGGGGTCAGCACAGGAGAATAAAACTTTACATTCGCACAGATGAAAAATTCTTTCTTCAGTTTCTTATTGCTGACATGCGTGTTTTCCAGCGGTTTTGCACAAACGCATAGCTCACACGTTCGAATGAGCGTGATCACGTGCAGTCCCGGTGATGAGCTGTATTCTTTATTTGGTCATACAGCGTTACGCGTCATTGACAGTGCTTCGCATTCAGACATAGTTTATAACTGGGGAACGTTCAGCTTCAATGAACCAAACTTTTATTTAAAATTCTTAAGAGGCAATCTTCTTTACTACGTCTCTGCTTATAGTTTTACAGACTTTCTCGAAGAGTATACTGTCGAACATCGTAGTGTGTATGAACAGGAATTAAACGCAGACAGCACGGTAAAGCGAAAAATAATGGATGCTGTCGATCATAACATGGAAGGCCCAAATCGATTTTATAAGTATGATTTTTTGCTTGACAACTGCACTACCCGTGTAAAGAATATTGTATTTGAAAACGCTGCCGGTGCAACGATCGATCAAAAAATTGTGCCCGCACAAACTACTGCGCGCGACCTCATACATTATTACCTCGAGCGGGGAGGTAAGCCCTGGACCGAATTAGGTATTGATATCTTGCTGGGCACACCTGTTGACAGGCCAGTGTCAAACGACGAGGCCATGTTCATGCCGGAATTTTTTATGAAAGGGCTCGCCAATGCGAAAAAATCAAACGAGCCGGTTGTTAGCGATGCTACGCTGGTTTTACAGGGAGAACCCCAGCAGCATCCGTCATGGAAATGGTTACCGCTGATGGTTTTGACGATCGCCTCATTGTGCATTTTTTTAATATCGGTGATGAAACAAAACGGCGCGGCAGCAACCCTTCGCATCTTCGACGCGTTATTGTTATATATCACGGGCCTTATCGGAATTCTGATAACTTTTATGTGGTTTGCTACGGATCATACAGTTTGCCAGGACAACTTTAACCTTGCGTGGGCGTTGCCTACGAACCTCGTGGCCGCATTCTTTTTGACAAAACGACCGCCGTGGTTAAAAACGTATTTTTTGGTGGCTGCTATCATTGCTGCATTGGTGCTGGCAACCTGGTTTTGGATGCCTCAGCAGTTAAATATTGCTTTGTTGCCGGTCGTGCTTTTACTGTTGAACCGGTACGTAAAGCTTGCTCAGCCCGGGCCGAAAAGATAATTTGATGACGAAGAAAATAATATTTCGAGGCTCAGAAATTTTTTACGATGTGTACGGCGACGGCGTGCCGGTAGCTTTGATACATGGTTTCGCTGAGACGGCCAGGGTATGGCACAAGCAGATTGATGAGCTGAAAAAGATTTGCAGATTAATAACTCCCGATCTGCCCGGTTCCGGAAGATCGGGAACGCTTCCAATTGAGATCGATAAGTTTTCAATCGGCGACCTGGCTGAATCTGTAATCGCCGTTCTGGAAAACGAAAACATTGAAAAGTGCATTATGCTTGGCCATAGCATGGGGGGTTATGTGACGCTTGACTTCACAGAAAAGCACCCGGATAGGTTGATTGCATTCGGGTTTCTTCAATCGACCGCATTTGCTGACAGCGAAGAGAAGAAACAAAACCGGCTGCGCGGGATTGAATTGATCCAGGCGTATGGCAGTTATTCATTCTTAAAAAACACTACGCCGAACCTATTCGCTGACAAATTCAGGACGGAGCATCCGGAAGAAGTAAATGGTCTTATCGAAGACGGGAAGCGATTTGACAAGCAGAGTCTGCAGCAGTATTACTATGCGATGATGCACCGCCCCGACCGCACGGACGTTTTGAAGAACAGCAAAGTGCCGGTACTATTCATTGTTGGAAGTGATGACATTGCTGCCCCATTACATGACTTATTGAAGCAGGTACACCTTCCCGGAATTTCGTATATTCACATGCTTGAACAGGCCGGCCATATGGGAATGTGGGAAGCTGCAGCAGTTTTTAATGATCACCTGGAGGAATTCATAAATGAAAGCGCATAAATTTTCTGCTTTCGGTAGATTGTCGTTGGTACTTATCTCCCTTTTATCCGCATTAACTACGTATGCAGACCACTTGAAGGGCGGCTGGATCAAATATGAATATATCGGTCTCTCAGGCAGCAATGTAAACTATCGCGTTTCTTTTTACCAGTATTCCGATTGCAGTGAACCGGAAAAAGTAGATCCGTCAATTTACCTTGCGGTTTTTGGCGCTGGCTATTCAAAAGTTTTCAATATTGGTCAAACCAGTTTGAAGACGGAACTAAAAAGCAACTTCGGTCCCTGCTTTCAAAATCCGCCCACCATTTGCTACCTCGTGGCCGAGTACACCACTACCATCTCTTTACCTAAAAATGCAAGCGGTTATACGTTGGCAGTGCAACGCTGTTGCCGTATTGCCGGTATTGCCAACGTACCTAACTCCAATGCGATTGGCCTTACGTATACGGTGACGATCCCGGGTGGCTTGAACAGCGACAATAGTAGCCCGATTTTCGACTTTCGTGATACCGTTGCTATATGTTTTAATGCGCCATTTACCCTTGACCTTGGTGCCAAAGATATCGACGGGGACTCCCTTACCTATGCGTTGTGCGATGGCCTCACAGGCGGTTCGCAAATTGAGCCGGTTGTGATGGATCCCGCACCGCCGCCGTATTCGATCATTCCTTATATACCTCCGTATTCAGGATCACTGCCGTTGGGTGCGAACGTGTCCGTCGATTCGAGAACCGGCCTGTTGTCAGGCACTGCTCCAGGGCAAACCGGCACTTACGTGGTTGCTGTGTGCGTGAATGAATTCAGAAATGGGGCTTTCATTGCAAATACCAGGAAAGAAATCCATCTTGACGTGGAGAATTGTCAATTGGGTGGCGCTGCACTAAAACCGGTTTACATCACATGCAATGGATTCGACTTTAGTTTTTCAAACGAAAATCCTGACAAACCTGATTACAAATACCGGTGGGATTTTGGTGTTAATGGTATCAATACTGACACATCGAATCAGGCACATCCAACGTATACGTACAAAGACACGGGCGACTACACTATCAAACTGACTGTTTCAAATTCCGTGGGCTGCACCGATTCGGCGACCGCTCACCTGAAGATCTACCCCGGCTTTGTAACCGATTTTTCCATCAACGGCAGTTGCATTTTTAATCCGTACAACTTTACCGATCTTACAAAAACGGACTATGGATATGTTGATTCATGGCGGTGGAACTTTGGCGAATCGGTTTCCAGTACTGACAGTACTCAAAATCCGCTGTACACTTATCCTACTACCGGGACAAAGACAATAACGCTTATAACCACGAACTCGAAAGGGTGCATTGATACTGCAACCAAAATCCTGACGGTGACCACGGGCCCTGACATTTCGATGAAATTTGTCGATACACTTATTTGCAGTATTGACACGCTGCGCCTGGAATCTTTTTCAAATACTGCAGGAGCAGTGTTCAGTTGGGCGCCCCAGTACAATTTGATCGGCTCCAGCTCGGACAGGCCTTTTGTATTTCCAAAACAAACCACCACTTACGATTTAACGGTGAGCTACAATGGCTGCGTCGCGCACGATTCTGTGTTGGTAAATGTGATCGACCAGGTTTCGCTGAACCTTCCGAACGACACAACAATTTGCGGAACAGATAGCATCCCAATCATACCCAACACAAACGCATTGTATTTTACCTGGTCCCCTTCCGCTGGATTAAGCGACCCTAAGGCAAAAGTCCCGCTTGCCAGTCCCGCGGCTAACACCACGTATTCAGTTGTCGCTTCTGTGGGTAAGTGCACGGCAAAAGACGCGATGAACGTTCGTGTAGTTCCATATCCGCAGGTGCAGGCGGGATTTGATGCGCTTGTGTGTTATGGCAAGACGGTCCAGTTAAGCGCTAATATCAAGGGAGCAGATTTCAAGTGGTTCCCGACAAACAGCCTGCTAAATTCAAACACCCTTGATCCGGTTGCCGGGCCGCAATCAACCACATCATACATTTTGTCCGTCACCGATACCCTGGGTTGTCCAAAGCCCGTCACCGATACGGTGGTTGTAACCGTTATTCCAAAAGTGCAGGCATTTGCGGGAAACGACACAGCGATCGTCATAAACCAGCCATTGCAACTTAATGCCACCGGCGGATCAGAATATCTTTGGTCACCGACAACATATCTCAGCAACCCGTTAATCTTTAATCCTGTAGCTATGCTGCCCGCAGGAAAAGATAGCATGAGCTACCGTGTGAAAGTGAGTACGCCGGAAGGATGTACAGGTTACGACAGCCTTAATATTTATGTATTTGAAACGTTGCCCGAAATATTTGTGCCCAACGCTTTTACTCCTAACCATGACGGCATCAATGATGTGTTCCGTCCAAAGCTGGCAGGCATGAAACGATTTTATTACTTCCGTGTGTACAACCGTTGGGGCGAGCTGCTGTACAGTACGGCCGATATCGGTAAAGGCTGGGACGGGACCTTCAACGGGAGAGACCAGGCCAGCGGAACTTATGTGTGGGCAGCACAGGCCACCGACTATAAAGACCATACCGTCACGAAAAAGGGAACCTTTGTTCTTATTCGTTGAGCAGCTTTAAACCTGTTCGCTGCACCGTGGCAGCAGACTTTCTCTTTTCGCCCAATAATATCATTGCGTTCGCCAGGATCTTTTCGGGCGTTGGAAATGCAATATGATCGTTGAAATGCGTTTCGTTCACATATTGTATCACCTGGTTCCGGCTCTGTAATTTTTTCGGTACTTCAAATGGCAGCACCACCGAGCGCGTCATCCATGGTTCGTGTTGCGGATTTGTGAGCGCATATAAAACGATCACCGGCGTCTTTAATGCCGCTGCAATATGCACTGCAGAAGTATTCACTGAGATCAAAAGCGGCGCATGGCTGATGAGAGCGATAAACTCTTCGATATCTAACAAACCGGCGGTCGAAAAACTTCCTTCACCAGATCTTATTTGGATATAGTCGGTAAGTTGTTTTTCGTTTTCCGCACCAGTCAGCAATATTTGTTTTTTGGTATGCTGATGTATTAGCTGTACCGTTTTGATCCAAAGGTCTCGCGGATACTCGCGCTTTGTTTCAGATACACCCGGATGAATCAGGATGTATTCTTGATTGATGTCAACACCACAGGCGGCAAGTTTTTCCTGAGTTGTGTAGAATCGTTTTTTAGAAAATGAAAGAGACAAACTTTCGTCAGTTGTTTTTGCGCCTGTTGCAGCAACCAGCGCTAAATCTCTTTTTACCTGGTGTTGGATGAACGAGTACGGTTCTTTGTCAGGGATCCAGTGGGTTAAAAGTTGGTATGGATTCTCGCGACAATACGCCAATCTTACCGGGATATCTGCCATGTATAGCAGGAGCGCGGTGGGCAACGGGTTTTGGCTGTACACAGTAAATATGATGGCCGCGTCAAATTGATATCTCTTTAATTTTTCAATCAGTTGAAAATATTCTGCCGGCGGGTAAGCAGTGTGGCTTTTAACCCATGACAGATCAAACTCTATCGTTTGATCGATGAACTGAATGTATGGCGTGATCAAACTGCCCATCGTCGAGGTAAGTAATGTAATGCTGCAACCGAATGTTTCTTTTAATGCGCGCAGAGCCGGCGTTGTCATGAGAATATCGCCCATGTTGTCAGCACGCACGCACAAAATATTTCTATAGTTGCTCCATTCCATCTTTATTCTCGTTTCAGTCTTTTTCGCTCATAATTTCTTTTTGGCGGAATTGAATTACTGGCTTCCTGGATAATTTGCGCAGCTTCTGTTAAAGACATTACCTTGAAAGCTGGTGTCCTTTTCTCATCCATTTGCCATTCTGTTTCGTTGCCATTGTCGAGTAAAATGGTTTTGCAGCCGGCGGTATTACCTGCTTCGATGTCGTCAAGAATATCCCCGATCATCCACGACTGCCGCAGGTCGATGTCGAAATCTTTTGCTGCTGTTAATAATAAACCAGGTTTTGGCTTTCGGCAATCACAATCAATAACAAATTGCTGAACAGCGCCCTCTTCGAAATGCGGGCAATAATAAAACGCATCAAGTTGCACGTTGCTTTGGGAAAGTTTTTGCTGGATAGCCGTATAGACAATTTCCAGGTCCCGAATAGAAAAAAAACCTTTTGCTATGCCCGGTTGATTGGATACAACAATGAGTAAAAAATTATTTTTTTTTAAAATTCTCAAGGCATCCGCGGCTCCATCTTCAAATACTATGAGCGAAGGGTCAACGTTATATGGAACGTCTTTTATAAGTGTACCGTCCTTGTCGATAAACACAGCCCTTATCCCCGAGCCGCCGGCGCGGGGAGCGTAACGCACTATCTCCGGAAGCCGCAGATTTATTTTCTTCATACTTTGTTACTGAGGTTTCAAT
>DASQJI010000658.1:0-11972 GCA_035631175.1 Parafilimonas sp. | reverse complement strand
TTATCCCGCGGTTGATCCACTTGATTCCACTTCAAGAATTCTTACGCCAATTATTGTAGGTGATCTTCATTATAATTGTGCGAATAGGGTTAAACTCATCTTACAGCGGTATAAAGAACTGCAGGATATTATTGCGATCCTCGGTATGGACGAATTGAGTGAGGAGGATAAGCTAGTTGTTGCCCGTGCGAGAAAAGTGCAACGCTTTCTTTCCCAACCGTTCCATGTCGCCGAGGCCTTCACAGGTTTGAAGGGTGTGTTTGTGAGCATTGAAGACACGATCCGCGGATTCAACATGATCATGGATGGTGAAGTTGACGACTATCCTGAAGCCGCATTCAACCTCGTGGGCACGATTGAAGACGCGATTGAAAAAGGTAAGAAACTTATAGAGCAGGCAAAGGGATAATTTGAAGATTTTGAAAATGTGCTAATTGAATAATTAATCACGCGACATCCATTTTCAAATTTTCAAATTTCAAATTTTCAAATTATGACGCTCGAAATACTAACACCGGAAACAAGATTATATAGCGGCGAAGTTTACGGCATCCAATTACCCGGGATCGCTGGTTCTTTTGAGGTGCTCGACAAACACGCTCCGCTTGTTGCTGCATTGGGTAAGGGAGTTATCAAAGTACTGAAAACAAAAACTGACACGGCAAACTATTCCATCCAAAGTGGATTTGTTGAAGTATTAAATAATAAGACGACAGTTTTGGTAGAAGGCGCTACAGAATAAATTTTTTTTTGGCACATGGGAAGGAAAAGCTCCCGGCAACGGGGGCTTTTGTTTTGAGGGCACCCAAGTGAGCGAGCGATAAATTTTCAAGTTCCTTCCACCACGATCATCTTTGTGGATGCTGACCTTTGGCGAATTTGCTTAGCAGGCGAATACATTTCTGATGCCCACCACTCCTTTGCGCGTTCAACAGTAGGAAATTCGAGCACTACGATCCGCTCCGGATCCCAGTCGCCCTCGAGCGTTTCCGTTTTCCCTCCCCGCACGATAAATTTTCCGTCAAAGGCTGTGATGGACGCAGGTGTAAGCTTTTTGTATTCTTCGTAATCTTCATGGTTGCTGATCTTCACATCAACGATAACGTATGCAGACATCGTAAAAATATTTACCATGCTAATTTCACTGTTTCCGTTATCACAAATAAAATTACTTTTTCGGCGGCATGCTAGCTGTTGCATTCGGTAATTTGCAGACATGAGTACAATCCCAAAAATATGGGAAAGCAAAACGGTGATTCGCTTTCCTGATTGTGATCCGTTCAATCATCTGAACAATGCCCGCTATCTTGATTATTTTATCAATGCACGTGAAGATCATTCGGTGAATTATTTAGATTTCAACATCTATCACTTCGCCGCAAAGCACGGGTTAAGTTGGGTTGTTAGTAAAAGCCAGATCGTTTATTTGAAACCGGCATTCCTGATGGAAACAGTTGTGATAGATTCGACGATGCTGGAGTTAAAGGAAAAAGAAATACTGGTAGAAATGAAAATGTGGAGTGACGAAAGAGCCAAATTAAAGAGCGTGTTGTGGACCAGTTTTGTGCACGTCAATCTTAAAACACAAAAGCCTGAACGACACTCAGCAGAACTGATGGAACTGTTCAAACCCCTTGAAAACCCGCTACCGGAAAAGGTCAGTTTCGACGAACGTATCGAGCAGTTAAGAAAGGGGGGAAATGGTTGATTGGGTAATTGGGTTATAAGGTTATTGGGTTATTGGGTTACTGGGTTTACTCGTGGCTCATCTCGATTGACTAATATCCCAATAACGAAATAAACCAATTAACTACTTCCGATCCTTCCTCCGTATTCACTTATCAATTCCGCAACTAATGCGGTCCAACCCGTTTGATGACTGGCGCCTAAACCTCGGCCGGTGTCACCGTGAAAATATTCGTAGAACAAAATGAGATGTTCATTACCTGGTTTCTTGTAAAACCAATTATAGCTGTCATATATCTTGCGATTTCCTTCCGCATCTCTCTCAAAAAGGCTGATCACTCTTTGCGTTAATTCATCTGCAACCTGTTCGAGGTTCATCTTAATGCCTGAACCCGCAGGACATTCAACCAACAAATTATCTCCATAAAATTTTCCGTACTTGCGAATCGACTGGATGATGAGAAAGTTGATCGGCATCCAAACAGGGCCGCGCCAGTTGGAATTTCCGCCAAACATACTCGAAGTGCTGTCGCCCGGATCATAATTGATCGCGTAAGGAATACCATCCACGGTGACCGAATAGGGATTCTCCTCATGATACTTCGACAATGCCCGTATGCCACCCGACGAAAGAAATTCATCTTCATTCAATAAATATTCAAGCAGGTGTACCAACCGGTCTTTGCGCACTAGCGATAATAGGATCTCCTGTCCTTCGCCGCGTTCTTCGTTAGGCCAGAACCTATTGTTCTTTTTCCGATATTTTTCAAACCATGTAATTCGCTTTTTGAAATCCTGCAGTTGATTGAGTTCATCGGGTAAAATATTTGATACCGCAAACAGTGGCGTTAGTCCAACAATGGAGCGAATGCGTAACGGTGTAGGATCTGCGCCGGCAACACTCAGCACGTCGTAAAAGAATTTGTCTTGAGCATTCCATAAATGGTGCTCATTTAATGCTTCTGCTATCAAAACAAAGTGCTCGAAAAATTTGGTTGCCGTATCTTCAAACGACTGATCGTGCAGCGCGATTTCTATCGCAATGTCCATCATGTTCAAAGCATACATGCCCATCCAGCTCGTACCATCTGCCTGCTCAAGCTGCATCGTTCCCTGGTAATGAAAACTCCGGTTAAATACGCCAATGTTATCAAGTCCAAGAAATCCTCCTTCGAAAATATTATTGCCGTGCCTGTCTTTGCGGTTGATCCACCACGTAAAATTGATAAGCAGTTTCTGAAAAACTTTTTTCAGGAATATCACATCTCCCCTGCCAGTTTGTTTTTGTTCGATGTAATAAACGTGCAGCGCCGCCCAAGCCTGCACGGGTGGATTCACGTCGCTGAAGTTCCATTCGTATGCAGGCAACTGCCCATCGGGCTTCATATACCACTCACGCATGATAAGCAACAATTGATGCTTGGCAAAATCAACATCGGCAACAGCCATTGAGATCGTTTGAAAGGCAAGGTCCCACGCTGCATACCATGGATATTCCCATTTGTCCGGCATGCTGATAATATCCTGGTTCTTTAAATGTTTCCAGTCACAATTACGGCCTGTTGCTTTGCCCTGGCTTTCCGCTGTAATGCCATCGCTTGTTGTAAGCCAGCGTTCTACATCAAAATGATAATATTGTTTACTCCACAACAGACCGGCGATCGCCTGCCGCTGAATATTGGCCATCTCTTCATTTAATCCTTTCGGAAGGATCGCAGCATAATAATCATTTGCTTCCTGCTTTCGTTTTTCAAATATGTTTTCAAATCCAAAACCAAATGGTTTTTTTATAAATGCATTGCTTAACCTGCAGTAAACGGTTTGCGTTTCGCCGGCTTCTACGTTCAACCTATAAACGGCAGCGAACTTCGTTCCTGCTTTTTTATTTCTTAAGGCAGTAACGTTTCTCCTTTTAATGATTGCGTTGTGAAAAGCATCTTTTGTAAAAACAGTTTCATTTGGAATGCCGGTGACAATTTGTGTGTTCGTCTCATTCTCCGTGAACAGGCGGTCCTTCGCATTCAAAAAATAGAAATAGTGATTTCCCAACCTGTGATGAGTAGTTTGAACACAATGTTTGTTTAGAAGTGTGATCGATGGCTTAATAAAATTTTCGCTGTAAGACCAGCGGTTGTAAAACCAAAGAGTAGGCAACACTGTTATCGGCGCACCCTCATGATAGCGGTTATGTATATCGATTTTGATGAAGATATCTTCGTCATCCAGTTTGGCATAAGAAATTAAAACATCGAAATATTGATCATCATTAAAGATCCCCGTATCGAGTATCTCATATTCCGGATCAAGCCTGGTTTTTTTGCGATTTTCTTCGCGCAATAATTCATAGGGGAACTCCAATTGTGGATACTTATACAGGTATTCCATGTAAGTGTGGGTCGGAAGATTGTCGAGATAATAATACAGTTCCTTTACGTCTTCCCCATGATTGCCTTCAAAGTTTCCCAAACCAAATAGCCGCTCTTTCAGTATGGGGTCTTTTCCATTCCATAGTGCAACGGCAAAACAGAGATTTTGGAACAGGTCCGAAATACCGGCGAGTCCATCTTCGCCCCACTTGTAAACGCGACAGTGCGCATGATCAAAAGGAAAATAATGCCAGGCGTCGCCGTCCGGGCTGTAATCTTCGCGGACGGTTGCCCATTGCCTTTCGCTTAGGTACGGGCCCCATTGAACAAGTGGTATCGGTTTTTTCGCGTTGTCTATGAGTCGTTGATGTTCTGTGGTCATATCCATTCGAATTGATAATGGCACTAATGACGTGCCCTTATTTCAACATTAATACTGATAATTTTCGATGGTAACCGTGTTGCTTATCCGTACACGGATATCTGATCGGCTTTTCTTTCGAGATCGTGTCCGCTGGTTTGGTTTTTGTACTATCAAATCATTATTTATTCATTCAAAAGCCAGCCACAATGAAATCGTTACAAGATAAAAAGGTTGCAATTCTTACAGAGAACGGCTTTGAAGAGGTCGAGTTGACCAGCCCCAAGGCGGCACTGGAAGAAGCCGGTGCCACTGTGCATGTTATTTCTCCGCAAAATGGGAAAGTAAAGGCATGGGACCACGATCACTGGTCAATTGAAGTGCCGGTTGACAAAACGATAGATGAAGCTAATGTGGATGAATACGATGCTTTGATGCTGCCGGGTGGAGTGATCAATCCTGATAAGCTAAGATCAAACAAGCAAGCTGTTGATTTTGCTCAACAATTTTTGGAATCAGGGAAACCGGTAGCCGCGATATGTCATGGTCCTCAAACCTTAATTGAAACAGGTTTGCTCGAGGGCCGTACCATGACTTCCTACCCGTCTCTGAAAACAGATCTTACCAATGCCGGCGCTGACTGGGTTGACCGGGAAGTTGTAGTGGATAATGGTCTTGTTACGAGCCGCAGCCCGAAAGATCTTGAAGCATTCAATAAAAAAATGATAGAAGAAATTCGTGAAGGTATTCACGTACCTGCACCAGCTCATTAATGAAAAACCTTAGTGAGTTTGATTTTGAAGGTGAATAAAGCTCGTTTATAAGCGGGCTTTATTCGTTATGTGTAAGAAGAGGCACGAAATTTTTAGGAAGTACGATATTGAAAACACCGGCGATTGAAATATTCGCCATAAAGCTTATAACCTATGCAAACAATTGAAGTCGTTATCGAAACTCCAAAAGGCAGCGCCCAGAAATATGATTATGATCCCAAAGAAAGATTTTTCAAACTTAAAAAAGTAATGCCTGCCGGCATGGTCTTTCCTTTTGACTTTGGGTTTATTCCTGATACCAAAGGACAAGACGGCGACCCGCTTGATATTGTTGTGATCTCAGACCTGAAAAGTTTTCCCGGTTGTTGCATGGAATGTCGTTTAATAGGCGCTATTACCGCGGAGCAAACCGAAGAAGGAAAAACAGTTCGTAACGATAGGTTTCTCTCGGTGCCGGAGGCATCGCAACTTTTTTCTGAAGTACAATCTATAGATGATCTGCCTGATCAAACAATTGAACAGCTCGAGGATTTTTTCATCAACTATAACAAGGAGGAAGGAAAAAAATTTAAGCCCCTTGACCGCATTAGTGCGAAAAAAGCTTTTGATCTTATCAAATTCAAATAAACTGAATCATGGATACATGGACATTATTGGTTGGAGAGGGTGAACATCTTACACCACTCCAGATGAGCATAAGAGCATTCACTATGTTTTTGATAATGCTGGTGCTCGTCCGGCTTGCCGGTATGCGCACGTTTGCAAAAAAATCTTCGTTCGACAATATCATCGCGATCATGCTTGGTGCAGTGCTTGCGCGCGGGGTAGTCGGCGCTTCCCCCTATTGGTCGACAGTAGCGGCGTGCGTGGTTATGGTTGGAATGCACCGCTTGATTGCCTGGATAACGGTAAAAAGCAGGAAACTTGAAAAACTAGTTAAAGGATCTTATATAAAATTATACCAGGACGGTACGTTGATCGATAACAACCTTGAAAAAACAGGGATGAGCCAAAGCGATCTGCATGAAAGCTTGCGGCTGGAAGCAAAAAAGATGACGTTGTCTGAGATCGACACGGCCTTCCTCGAGACAAACGGCCGGATCAGTTTTATATTGAAAGATAAGAATGAAAAATCTGCCTGACTTTGCATGGCCGTCGAAACGAAAATAATTTCGGACGTAAACGGACAACACTTATGACCGTGATTCCCGGGCGTCCATAATTTTTCCATTTATCTTTGCGAAACTTAAACCGGCGAAATGTTAGGAAGATCACTTTTTTTTGCAGGCATTTTCTTTTTGTCTTTAACCTCTACAGCACAGAACCCGCCGAACTGGGCAAGCAACCAATTGATTGAACCTTCAACGCTGGCACAGATGCTGCGTCAAGAAAATTCATTGCCGCTTATTTTTAATGTTGGGTTAGACCCGGTGATCCCACATTCGGTGAATATCGGGACAGCCAGCAAGAAAGAAAATCTGGACAAATTCAGAAAGGAACTAAGCACTTTGCCGAAGGATACGAAGATCGTGATCTACTGCGGCTGCTGCCCTTTTGAACATTGCCCTAATGTACGGCCTGCAATAGCCGTGTTAAAAGAAATGAAGTTTACCAATTGGCAATTACTCGATCTTCCAAATAACATCAGGGCCGATTGGATCAATAAGGGTTATCCCGTTGTGAAGCTGTAGCTAATGCGTGCTCGTTAGTGCATTTTGTGAATGATCTATTCATACTTTCTCATCACATTATACAATATCTTGTATTGAGCAGAATCCAGGACCTGCGTAGTATCCTGCAACCAGTGACGCTTAAACGCAACGATCGCAGCGGCTGTATCTTTCACATCATACCCAATAATACGTAATGCCTGCACGGGTGCGAATGAGGCAGGCAACATAATGTTTGTTGTATCGTCATACCACAATCCAAAACCATTTTGTGCGAGCGTTTGCCACGGGAAACGCCAGTTCGGATCATTCTTTCGCGTAGGCGCGATGTCTCCATGGCCGATGAAATTTGCAGCAGGAATATTGTATTGTTTTTTGAGCGCCGCGAGCAAGCGCAGCAAGCTGTTTATTTGAGTGTCAGGAAAACTTTCAAAACCGTTATTGTCGAGCTCAATGCCAATGCTGCTGCTGTTAATATCAGCGTCGTTTCCCCAACGGGCAACTCCGGCGTGCCATCCTCTCAGGTAGTCGTTCAACATGTGATGTACGGTTCCGTCTTTACAGATCACGTAATGTGCGCTGACCTCCGTTGCAGCCGTTGTAAAAGTGTTTAATGTTTGCGCGCAACTATTCTGTGCAGTGTGATGAATGATAACAAAGTTGGGTTTGCGCAAATTGAAATTAGTAGTACCGATGAAGCTCGTATTGCTGAGCGTATCATGCAGCGGATACGTTTCAATTGTTTTTGCATATTGTTTAGCCTGCTGTTTATATGATTTATTCGACGATGAATAGGGATAATGGGTGCAACTTATGCAGGCGCCAAGAACAATGCAAATGATATATTTCATATCTAAAAAATTCACGCGTAAGGTAAAGAATTCTGCAGCGCGTGATGGTCATTGAAGTTGCTTACCTTTATCGTAAGTTAAACTTCGTCACATGAAATTCGCATTGCTTACCGTCACCTACGGAGGACTATTTTACAAAGGACCTGCGCTCACGCTCGAAGAGCAGATCGCGAAAGCAAAGCAGCTCGGGTTTGATGGACTCGCGATTGAAACCAAGCGGCCGGTCGCTTCACCGCTCGACTTAAGAAAGGGTGATCGCCAGCGAATAAAAAAAATTGCGGCCGATGAGGGCGTCGAGTTGTGCGCGGTTGAAAGCATGTCAAATTTCGCCGGCAGGTATATGGAAGAAAGAGAGAACAACCTCGCGATGATGCGTTTCGTTTTGGAGCTCGCGCAGGATCTTAATATAAACCTTGTAAAAATTTTTGCGGCTTGGCCAGGCCTTGTAAATGACGAAGAGGAAATAGCTTTATATGCGCAATATGAACGCGGCCATTATTATAAGCGTTTGTATCCAAAGGATCTTCGAAAATGGAATCACTGCGTGGAGGGCATCAGGGAAGTGGCGGATATGGCGGCAGACATGGGAATCACGGTTGCCTTACAGAATCATGCGCCAGTTTTAACGCCGGGCTATGAAGATACGCTTGCAATGATGCGGGAGATCGATCGCAAAAATGTAAAGTTGTGCTTAGATGTGCCTTTGTTCTACGACAGGCAAAGCGACCATTATGTTCGCGAAGCAGTTGAAAAATGCCAGGACTATATTGTGCACACTCATTACGGCGCATGGAATTTCGCCGAAACCGAAGACGGAGATGTGGTGCAGCAACCGTCGCCGTCAACAGGAGAACTCATCAATTACCCTGCTTTCATCGAAGCGTTAACTAATGTGGGCTATAAAGGTTATTTAACGTCTGAATATTGCCTGCCGGCGATAAAGGATCACAAAGTGGCAGGTATTGAAGAGATCGATCATGCTACAAAGATCACTTTGGAGTATATGAAACGACTAGTGCACAACGCGATTTTTATATGAACTGCGCAACCTAAAATCGGGCGCCTCGCGCAAACTAAGTACTGAACTTTTATAGCCTGAACCGTGTGTCGTAAATTGACCGCCAGGGCGACAAAACGCATTTGGCATCAAACAGTTCCGTCGAATCTCCTTTAAAAATAATATCTGAAATTTTTCGCTGATTAGTTTTGTTTTATAAATGATTGTATTACATTTAGGGTTGCTATTTCACACATCTAAAACGTCTCCCATGCGCAAATCTGACCTTATCAACAACATTTCCGATAAAACCGGCATCCCCAAGGTTGACGTGCTGGTCACTGTTGAAACATTGATCAAGGAAATTAAAGGCAACATTTCAAAAGGAGAGAATATTTATATCAGGGGGTTTGGAAGTTTCATCACAAAAAAGCGGGCTGCAAAGATCGGCAGGAACATCAAGAAAAATGTGGCCGTACATATTCCGGAGCATTACATACCTGCATTCAAACCATCAAAAGAATTTGTGAATGAAGTGAAGCAAATGCAGCCAGCAGAGTAAATTTGCGGCCTTAAATTATTTTGGTGAACAAACAGCAATGGTTTCTTATTTCGGCCGGTATTATACTGTTAGCTTGTCTCTTTTTTTTTGGTAACACGATCCCTCCTCATAAACCGCTCCCGGTCGCTGCTGCTGATTCTTCTTCAACCGTAACAACGGATGGTCTTATTGCAAAATACAAGGTTGGCCTGAACGACCAACAACAACAAAAGCTCGCTCAACTCGAAAATAGCGTCGTTCGCGGCGATGTAAAAGATCAACAGATACATGTTTTTCATCAGCTCGCATCTTACTGGGCCGATACGCTGCATAAAGACTATTTGGGCGCTTATTATGATGGTAAAGCGGCCGAGTTGGAAAATTCTGAAAAAAACCTCACATTTGCAGCCCATTTGCTTTTAGAGGGATTATTAGGAGAACAGGATGCTGCAATGCAACACTGGCTCGCCACTGAAGCAAAAGAGTTTTTTGAAAAGGCATTAACAATTGATCCGAACAATGATTCTTCAAAGATCGGGTTAGGCGCCTGCTACATGTTTGGTAATATTTCCGATAACCCGATGCAGGGCATACTTACCATCAGGGAAATTGCAGATAAGGATCCCAACAATATGTACGCGCAAATGATGCTGGGTTTAGGAGGCATTCAAAGCGGGCAATATGAGAAGGCCATCGAGCGGTTTTTGGCCGTAGTTCAAAAACAACCTGGTAATATCGAGGCCATGCTCGACCTGGCGCAAACATATGAACGTGTTGGAGATAAAGTAAATGCTACGAAATGGTACAATGCCGCGCTCAAGTATATTCCGGCCTCAAACGCAAGGAATGAGATCGAATCGAAAATAAAATCGTTACAATAAAATTATTCACTATTTAAAAATTAAACTTACGTATGCCTTGTGGTAAGAAAAGAAAACGTCATAAGATAGCTACGCATAAGCGAAAAAAAAGGTTGAGAAAAAACCGCCATAAGAAGAAAAACAGATAAATTGCATACCGGCGCGACATATATGTTGTTGCGCCGGGTATTTGTTACCACCACTGTTCCCACTGCTTTACCTTTCCTTCCTCGTTCCATGTTACGCGCATGCTTGCTGCACGTAATCGCTTAAATAATTCATTATGGCTAATAAAGAATGCATTTGTGAACAAAGAAATGATAATTAATGCTACGTCGAATGGCGTAGAGATCGCTTTGCTGGAAAACAAAAAACTGGTTGAACTCCATCACGAAAAAGCGGACGCAGTTTTCGCGGTTGGGGATCTGTACCTTGGTAAAGTAAAAAAATTGATCCCCGGATTAAACGCCGCTTTTGTGGATGTTGGTTATGAAAAAGATGCGTTCCTCCACTACACCGATCTGAGTCCGTATGCGCGGTCAATTCTCAAGTTTACCCAAATGGCTATGACGGAAAAATCAGAGACCGTCATGGACTTTTCCAAATTCCAGCTGGAGCCCGAGATCGTAAAGACCGGGAAAATAAACGAAGTGATCAAGGGCAAGCCCGAGATACTGGTTCAAATCCTGAAGGAACCGATCGCGGCAAAGGGGCCGAGGCTTAGTTGTGAAATCTCGTTGCCCGGAAGGTTTATTGTTATAACTCCTTTCAACGATATCGTCGCGGTATCAAAAAAGATTCACAGTTCCGAAGAAAGAAAAAGATTGCAAAAGATCGTTGAATCGATAAAGCCGAAAAATTTTGGTGTGATCGTGCGAACAGCGGCCGAAGGAAAGAAAACAGCTGAGCTTCATGAAGACCTTTCACAGTTGATCAATACGTGGACCGGTATCCAGAAAAATCTCAAAGGTGCCGTGGCACCGATAAAAATTCTGAGCGAGCAAGATAAGACCACGAGCATTTTAAGGGACCTGCTGAATGAAGATTTTAACCGGGTTGTGATAAACGACAAGAATATTTTTAGTGACACGCGTTCATATATTCAAAAGATCGCTCCGGATAAGGCCGAAATAGTTTCCTGCCATTTAAACGGCGTTCCGATCTTTGATCAGTTTGGTATTACAAAGCAGGTAAAAGCAGCTTTCGGAAAAACGGTGAATCTTCCCAGTGGCGCATACCTGATCATCGAGCATACGGAAGCGCTGCATGTGATCGACGTGAACAGCGGTTATAAAAGTGTAAGCAACAACCAGGAAGAAAACGCTTTGGCAACAAACCTGGAAGCAGGCGAGGAGATCGCGCGACAACTGCGGTTACGAGACATCGGCGGCATCATTGTAGTTGACTTCATAGATATGAAACTGCCGGAGAACAAGCGAAAGCTTCAGGAGGCAATGGACGGATTTATGCGCAGCGACCGGGCAAAACACGCAGTACTTCCCATTTCCAAATTTGGGTTGATGCAGATCACGCGCCAACGGATGCGACCGGAAGTAAACATCAACACGTCTGAGACATGTCCCTGTTGCAATGGATCTGGAAAAGTAACCTCTACACTACTGCTGATCGACGAGATCGAAAACCGTTTGAGTTATCTTGTAACTCATCAACACAAAGACCTGACCATTTTCGTGCATCCGATCGTACACTCACATCTTACCAAAGGGATATTCTCACTTAAATGGAAATGGAACCGGAAATTGAAAACGCGTGTCCGCATAAAACCAAACTCTGACTACTATCTAACTGAATTCCACTTCTTCGACGCGCAGGAAGAAGAAATTAAATTTTAGTGAACATTCAACTT
>DASQJI010000657.1:0-1618 GCA_035631175.1 Parafilimonas sp. | reverse complement strand
AGGCCGCAGGATGAAATTTGGATGAGTGAGATCTTTTATGCGGGGGGCACGACGACAAAGGATATTTCAGCCGCTGACCTGATCAATGATATCAAGCCGCTGCATGCAAACGCTTTTTTTGTCGAAAACAGGAACGATTTTCCAAAGCGGATCCAAGCACATTTATCAAACGAGTGTATTGTATTGCTGATGGGCGCAAGAGATCCAACACTTGAAGAATTCGCTGCGTTTGTTTGGCAGAATTTAAATGTGTGAATCGCTTTTCATACCGGCAGCATTTTCAAGACAAATCAATTATGAACATCCACCCAATAAACAGGCAACGTATTTTAATATTTGTTTTCCTAGTGATCGGCATTGTCTCTATCCTGCCATGCGATTGCGCTGCTGTCGGTCGTTATGTTCATGGTCTCGTCCCAATGGCAGGGCCGGAGTTTCTGTCACCAGAATTTGGGAGCGGTGTTTGGATCGCGTTTATTGCGGCGGGCGCCATTATTCTTTTTGCATGGATTTATCGGAGTACGGCAAAAAATCCATAGAGCGGTCTTTGAGTTGAAAGCTGCACATCTTTGCTATTTTTCAATTTGTTATTTTGAAAGGTGGCTATGCGTGCGCTACCATTAACTCATCAAAGTTCACGTACCTTTGCACAAATTGGTGATATGCTGAATTCGATAGAATCCGCAATTGAAGACATCAAAGAAGGCAAACTCGTAATTGTTGTGGATGATGAAGACCGCGAAAACGAGGGCGACTTTATAACCGCCGCAGCAAAAGTTACTCCGGAAGTCATAAATTTCATGAGCAAAGAAGGTCGTGGCCTTATCTGTGTGCCATTGACCGAAGAACGCGCCGATGAATTGAACCTTGACCTAATGGTCAGCAAGAACACAGCCTTACACGAGACGCCTTTTACCGTGAGCGTAGATCTGATTGGCCATGGCTGCACGACCGGCATCAGCGCACAAGACCGGGCAAAAACTGTCCAGGCCCTTATCAATCCCGGGACAAAACCTGAAGATCTTGCCAGGCCGGGCCATATATTTCCTCTTCGCGCAAAAAAGGGCGGTGTATTGAGACGAGCAGGCCACACGGAAGCAACCGTTGATCTCGCACGGCTTGCTGGCTTCGAATCGGCAGGTGTATTGGTGGAGATCATGAATGAAGACGGTACGATGGCGCGCTTGCCGCAACTCAGACGAATTGCAGATAAGTTCCAGCTTAAGATCGTTTCAATAAAAGACCTGATCGAATACAGGCTAAAGAGGGATTCACTGATAGAAGAGATCGTGCGTGTTGAACTTCCCACGAAGTATGGGTATTTCAAACTAGCTGCCTTCAAAGAAAAAACAACCGGCGGAGAACATCTTGCGTTGATGAAGGGAGAATGGCAAAAAGATGAACCCGTGCTTACCCGCGTGCATTCAAGTTGTTTAACGGGCGATATCATGGGAAGTTTTCGTTGCGATTGCGGCGAGCAATTACACAAGGCGATGCAAATGGTTGAAGCGGAAGGAAAAGGCTTGATCCTTTATATGAACCAGGAGGGTCGTGGAATTGGTTTGGTGAATAAGCTCCGGGCTTACAAGTTACAGGAAGAAGGAATGGACACTGTTGA
>DASQJI010000656.1:0-10674 GCA_035631175.1 Parafilimonas sp. | reverse complement strand
GTAAATTGGACATTGACAAATGGCTTTGTTACAAAGGATATCGAGCCGGTCAATTTTTATTTCACATCAACGGTCGGCGACCTGATCAGTGATTACATCAGATCAACAGATCATGAAAGAGTGAACCTTGAAAATATACAGCTGAGAAAGTCAACCATAATATAAAAGCCCCGGCCCTAACGGGAGAAGAAAGAGATCAATAACGACATCATAAAATCAGGAAGTGAACAGCATAATGATAAATAACAAAGTTTTTCACTCCCCTTCAGGGGATGGGGGCGGGGGCTTCGAACTAAATAAATATTCAAAGACATTAACGCAGGACGAAACACAACCAGCTGCGCAGGCAATGCTATACGCGATCGGCTTCAAAGAAGAAGATTTCAAAAAAGCACAGGTTGGAATTGTAAGCATGGGCTGGGACGGGAATCCATGCAACATGCATTTAAATGATCTCTCAACCACGGTAAAGAAAAGTGTGAACGACGTGGAAGGATTGATCGGCTTGCGGTTCTATACGATCGGCGTGAGCGATGGTATTAGCATGGGCACTGACGGAATGCGTTATAGTTTGGTAAGCCGTGATGTGATCGCCGACAGCATTGAAACAAATGCGGGCGCTCAATACTATGACGCGATCATTGCGATTCCAGGCTGCGATAAAAATATGCCAGGCTGCATCATGGCGATGGGGCGATTGAATCGCCCGGCAATAATGATGTATGGCGGAACGATCGCCGCCGGTCATTATAACGGTGAAGAGCTGAATATCGTTTCGACGTTCGAGGCGCTCGGACAAAAGATTATGGGCAAGCTTGATGAGGAAACCTTTAAAAATATCGTTCGTAATGCCTGCCCGGGCGCAGGTGCGTGCGGCGGCATGTACACAGCAAACACGATGGCGTCGGCGATTGAAGCTTTGGGAATGAGCTTGCCAAACTCGTCATCAAACCCGGCATTGAGTGAAGACAAACAAAAAGAATGTGCGTCCATAGGTGCAGCTATTAAGTTGCTTATGGAAAAGGATATAAAGCCGCGGGATATCATGACCCGCAAAGCATTTGAAAATGCAATCACTGTTGTGATGGTAATGGGAGGAAGCACGAACGCAGTTCTACATTTAATAGCCATGGCGAAAAGTGTGGGTGTCAAATTAACGCTGGAAGATTTTCAGGCCATCAGCAACAGAACACCGATGCTCGCCGATTTTAAACCGAGCGGAAAGTATATGATGGAAGACCTGCACAAATACGGTGGCGTTCCGGCAGTAATGAAATATTTACTCGGCAAAGGGTTATTACACGGCGAATGCTTGACCGTAACTGGAAACACGGTCGCAGAAAATTTGGCGAATGCGGTCGACCTTGATTTTGCCAAACAGGATATCATTCACCCAATTGAAAATCCGATAAAAGCAACGGGGCATTTGCAAATGCTTTATGGCAATCTTGCGGAAGGTGGAAGCGTCGCAAAGATCACAGGGAAAGAAGGTGAACGTTTCGAAGGAACGGCAAGAGTGTTTGAAGGCGAAAAGCATTTGATCGAAGGTTTGCAATCAGGAAGAGTGCATGCAGGTGATGTGGTCGTGATCAGACATATCGGTCCAAAGGGAGCACCTGGGATGCCTGAGATGCTCAAACCCACAGGCGCTATTATCGGGGCCGGACTCGGAAAATCTGTTGCGCTGATCACGGATGGAAGATTCAGCGGTGGTACGCATGGATTTGTTGTTGGCCATATTACACCTGAAGCTTTCGAGGGCGGATTGATCGCATTGGTGCATGATGATGATATTATCGAGATCGATGCAGTGAAGAATACGATCAACCTGAGGGTTTCAGAAGCAGAAATCGCGAGGCGCAGGCAGAACTGGAAACGGCCTGAGCTGAAAGAAAAAAAAGGTGTGTTATATAAATATATGTTGAGTGTAAAAAATGCGAGTGAAGGTTGTGTAACGGATGAAGCGTAACGGCAACTATTCAAATAAGATGAAAAAATCAGGAACCGCTTTAATGATCATTGTCTCATGCTTTGCCTCGGCAATAGGCCACACGCAAGATATCATCACAAAATATTTTGACAGTTCCTGGCGTGAGACCGGCAAAGGATCTCCTTATTTTTATTACACGACGTTTGAAAAACAAGACACGGGCTATCGAGTTACCTCATATTGGAGCCAGTCAAATAAGATAACGGCAGTATCTGTTTATGCTGATACCAATTTCAGAAAGGGAATAGGCCTGTCTAAAGGATACTACGAATCGGGCGTATTGAAAGATTCATTTTACTTCGATGATAAAGGGGGCATTCAGGTCGGCTATCATTATCATGAGAGTGGTC
The DNA here is from genome assembly GCA_035631175.1 of Parafilimonas sp. Taxonomy (GTDB): domain Bacteria; phylum Bacteroidota; class Bacteroidia; order Chitinophagales; family Chitinophagaceae; genus Parafilimonas. The sequence goes on along the minus strand of DASQJI010000656.1, from coordinate 8,334 downwards.
GCCTGGACTTCAGTTATCACCATGACGCAACAAACGGCGGCTTAATTGGAGAAAGGTATGACAGTACCGGTAAAAAAGTACCTGGCTATTTTACTTACCAAAAAGAAGCAATGTTCCCCGGTGGCGCCGACGGATGGATTGAATATTTACAGGCACATTTAAAAGCAAACACGCCTGCAAAAAAGAAAGCGCCTGTGGGAAGGTATACAGTTACGATTACTTTTCTGGTTGACAAAAATGGCAAGGTTACCGAAGTGGAGGCGTTGAACGATCCGGGCTATGGAACAGCAGAGGAAGCCGTCCGGGTAGTGCAGCATTCGCCCGCCTGGATCCCTGCTATACAAAACGACAAACCGGTAAATTATCGTCAAAAAGAGAATATCACATTTGAAGTAACAGAGAAATGACGAAAAATTATTTTATACAGTTATCAGGATATAATATTTGGGCAAATGATATTGTATGCGGTTGGCTGGAAAAAATTTCGGATGGCCAATGGACGCAAACCGTGACGAGCAGTTTCAACAGTATTCGCGAAACAATGTTGCATGTGGCCGCAGCCGAACATATTTGGTTACAGAGAATGATCAAAGAACCGAACCAGGTTTGGCTGCAGTCGACATTTACGGGCACGAAAGACGAGCACATTGAATTATGGAAAAGTACGTCAGCAGCATTGAAAGATTTTCTCGAGTCGTTTGATGAAAATCGGTTGCCGACAAATCTTGATTTTAAACGGTTAAATGGCGACCCGTATTCAATGCCTTATTATGAATTACTGGCTCATATATTCAATCATTCAACGTATCACAGGGGACAACTCGTTACGATGTTACGACAGGTAGGTTTTAACGACGTTGCCTCAACGGATCTACTGGGTTATTACAGGGAATATTTTTAAAACATTCGTACCACAAATACAACGGTAAACAAATTAGTAAATACACGTGTTATGCAGACACTTGAAATCGAAAAAAAGAAATCGAAAAAACAAGGGGAATTCAAAGCTGCTCCGCAGGCCGCCGAAGGAATTTCTATTTCAGGAAGTGAAGCAGTTTTGAAAGCGCTGGTCGCGGAAGGCGTGGAAACGATCTTTGGATATCCCGGTGGTGCGATCATGCCGATCTATGATGCATTGTATGATTATCACGATCAACTCAAACATATCTTGGTGCGCCATGAGCAGGGCGCTATTCATGCTGCCCAGGGTTTTGCGCGCACTTCCGGCAAAACAGGCGTTGTCTTTGCAACAAGCGGACCTGGCGCAACAAATCTTGTTACCGGTCTTGCGGATGCAATGATCGATTCTACACCAGTGGTTTGCATTACCGGGCAAGTTTATGCACACCTGCTGGGAACCGATGCATTCCAGGAGACTGATGTCATTAATATAACTACGCCCGTCACAAAATGGAATTACCAGGTCACGGATGCAACCGAAATCCCATCGGTGCTCGCGAGAGCATTTTATATTGCAGGAAGTGGCAGGCCCGGCCCGGTGGTGATCGATATCACAAAAAATGCGCAGCTCCAAAAATTTGATTTCACGGAGTATAAAAAATGTGATCATATTCGCAGTTATCGTCCAAAGCCCATCATCAGAAAAAAATATATTGAACAGGCGGCTCAACTGATCAATGCTGCCGAAAAACCCTTCATTATTTTTGGCCAGGGCGTGATCCTCGGAAGAGCAGAAAATGAATTCAAGAAATTTATTGAGAAAAGTGGTATCCCTGCGGCATGGACTATTCTTGGATTAAGTGCCTTGCCTTCTGATTATCCATTGAATGTCGGCATGCTCGGCATGCATGGTAATTATGGTCCGAATGTTTTGACAAACGAATGCGATGTATTGGTCGCGATAGGGATGCGTTTCGATGATCGCGTCACTGGTCGTCTTGACAAATATGCGAAGCAGGCGAAAATCATTCATCTCGATATCGATCCGGCAGAAATTGACAAGAACGTAAAAACAACGGTTCCGGTGTGGGGCGATTGCAAAGAAACATTGCCGCTGCTTACTGAATTGATCGATCAAAAATCTTACCCTGAATGGCTGGCCAAGTTTAAAGAATATAAAAAGCAGGAGGAAGAAGTTTGTATCGACATAGAAATGCATCCATCAAACGAAGAGATCAGCATGGCAGAAGTTATCGATGCGCTCAACGAAATTACAGGAGGTGATGCAGTTATCGTAACAGACGTTGGTCAACACCAAATGGTTACCTGTCGATATGCAAGATTCAATGAGTCAAAAAGCAATGTTACTTCGGGTGGTTTGGGTACGATGGGATTTGCATTACCTGCTGCGATCGGTGCGAAATTCGGAGCACCGCACAGAACAGTGGTGGCAATTATTGGCGACGGCGGTATCCAAATGACCATACAGGAACTTGGAACGATCATGCAAAGTGAGGTCAATGTCAAGATCTTAATTCTAAACAATAACTTTCTTGGAATGGTGCGCCAGTGGCAACAGCTCTTTCATGACAAGCGATATTCATTTGTAGATATAACGAGCCCTGACTATGTGCAGGTGGCCAAAGGGTATCACATAGAGGGGCAAAGCGTTTCGGAAAGAGCAGAAATAAAATCAGCATTACAAACCATGCTCTCACACGAAGGCGCTTACCTGCTTGAGATCATGGTTGGAAAAGAAAATAATGTTTTCCCGATGGTGCCACAGGGCTGTAGCGTTGCAGAGATAAGGCTGAAATAAGAAGCCTTGATCCCAAAACGAAGAACAAAAAAATAAAAAAATGAGCGATCAAAAAAATAAGAGTACTGGCTCGAACGCCCATTCGGTTGCGGGTAAAAAAGAATTCACTATAACAGTTTACACCGAAAATCAGATCGGTTTGCTGAATCGTATTGCAATAATCTTCACAAGAAGAAAAATAAATATCGACAGCCTGAATACTTCCCCAACAGAAGTGGAAAGCGTACACCGATTTACTATTGTTATTAACGAAACCGAAGATGTGGTTCGCAAACTCTGCCGACAGATCGAAAAGCAAGTTGAGGTATTGAAGGCATATTACAATACAAACGAGGAGATCGTTTGGCAGGAGCTCGCATTATACAAAGTGCCTACCGATGTGATCGCGGAAGAAGTGCAGGTGGAAAGATTATTGCGTGAGCACGGCGCCAGTGCAGTTGTGATTCGCAAAGATTATACTGTGTTTGAAGTGAGCGGCCATCGTGAAGAAACAGATAACCTCATTAAAGTCTTAGAACCGTTTGGACTGATCGAATTTGTGAGGAGTGCGCGGGTAGCTATCATTAAGAACAGCGACGGATTCCATTCCAAGCTTAAAGAATTCGAATATACAGCACCGGGAGAAACTGTAATAGAAAACGAATATCTCAATCAGCAGGACGAAGTATTTACGATGTAGCTACGAGCTGTCAGCTATGAGCAGGGAGCTGCGAGCATGGCAATTTTCAAATCATAAAATTTTCAAATTTTCAAATTAAATAAAATGGCAAAACTAAATTTTGGCGGCGTTGAAGAAAACGTTGTAACACGCGAAGAATTCCCGCTTGAAAAGGCGCAGGAAATTTTAAAGGATGAAGTGGTTGCAGTGATAGGCTACGGCGTTCAAGGTCCGGGACAAGCATTGAACCAGAAAGAAAATGGTGTCAATGTGATCGTTGGACAACGTAAAAATTCAAAGAGCTGGGAGAAAGCGGTGCGTGATGGTTTTGTTCCCGGTGAATCGTTGTTTGAAATTGAGGACGCATTGCAACGCGGAACGATCATCTGTTATTTGTTAAGCGATGCTGCGCAAATTCAGTTGTGGCCCACTGTAAAAAAACATTTAACTCCCGGTAAAGCTTTATACTTTTCTCACGGTTTTGGAATAACATATAAGGAACAAACGGGAATTATTCCACCGCCTGATGTAGATGTATTTCTGGTAGCCCCAAAAGGTTCTGGCACTTCATTGCGCAGGATGTTCTTACAGGGACGCGGATTGAACAGCAGCTACGCCATCTACCAGGACGCTACCGGCCGTGCATTTGAGAGAGTAGCTGCATTGGGCATTGCGATCGGAAGCGGTTATTTGTTTGAGACAAATTTTAAGAAGGAAGTATATTCTGACCTCACGGGTGAAAGAGGAACGCTGATGGGTGCGATACAAGGCATTTTTGCTGCGCAGTATCAAGTGTTGCGTTCAAAAGGACATTCACCTTCTGAAGCATTCAACGAAACTGTTGAGGAATTGACGCAATCTTTAATGCCACTCGTAGCGGAAAACGGAATGGATTGGATGTATGCAAATTGCTCAACTACGGCGCAACGCGGAGCATTGGATTGGTGGAAAAGATTCAGAGATGTAACGTTGCCCGTCTTCAACGAGCTATATGAAAGTGTTGCAGCAGGCAAAGAATCTCAGCGGAGCATCGACAGCAACTCACAACCTGATTACCGGGAAAAGCTGGAGGCAGAATTAAAAGAATTGCGCGAAAGTGAAATGTGGCAGGCAGGTAAAACCGTGCGCAGCCTGCGGCCGGAAAATCAAAAGCCGGCTGAAGAAGTGTCAAAAAAGAAATCCGTCGAAGAACCTGTAGCATAATACCACCGGTAAAAAATCATTGATGAACACACTCACAGATACGAAATCTGTTTTCGATTTCAAAGCAGCGGTCGAGAGGCTAAAACATGTGGCTCTGAAAACGCCGTTGCAATACAACCGTCATTTATCCACCAGGTATAAGTGCAAAGTTTACCTGAAACGCGAGGACCAGCAGGTCGTTCGCTCCTATAAATTACGCGGCGCATATAATCTTATGAAAAGCCTGCCGCAGGAACAACTGCAAAAAGGCGTCGTGTGCGCGAGTGCAGGCAATCATGCGCAGGGTTTTGCATACAGTTGCAGGAAGTTGAACGTGAAAGGCGTCGTGTTCATGCCCGTCATTACGCCAAACCAAAAACTCAATCAGACAAAAATGTTTGGCGAAGACAAGATCGAAATAAGGCTTGTCGGCGACAACTACGACGACTGTGCGCTGGCGGCGAAAGAATTTACACAGAGGAACGGAATGACATTCATTCATCCTTTTGATGATCCCCGTGTTATAGAAGGCCAGGCAACCGTAGCTATTGAGATATTAGAACAGTTTTATGACCTGTCACCCTCCGGCGGCATTGATTATTTGTTTGTTCCGATTGGCGGTGGCGGCCTTTCTTCAGGCGTCGGCTCTTATTTCAAAACGTATTCGCCGAGAACAAAGATCATTGCGACCGAACCGGAAGGAGCTCCTTCCATGTTTGAAGCTTTCAAAGCAGGCAAACCTGTCACGCTTGAAAATATTGACACGTTTGTTGATGGCGCATCAGTAAAGCGTTCGGGAGATCTCACGTATTCTATTTGCAAAGATGTTCTCGATGAAGTGCATCTCGTTCCCGAAGGCAAGGTCTGCTCAACCATTTTGAAATTGTATACCGAAGATGCCATCGTTGCGGAGCCGGCAGGTGCTCTGGCGGTAAGCGCGCTGGATGATTTTGCCGGCGAGATCGTTGGCAAGAATGTGGTCTGCATAGTTAGCGGCGGAAACAATGATATTGACCGCATGCAGGAAATAAGGGAACGCTCGCTACAGTACGAAGGCCTGAAACATTATTTCCTCGTTCGCTTTGCCCAACGTCCGGGTGCATTGAAGGAGTTTGTCAACAATGTATTGGGTCCTGACGATGACATCACCCGGTTCGAATACATTCAAAAACATAACAAGGAAACCGGGCCTGCACTCGTCGGCGTGGAATTGAAAAAAAGAGAAGATTACGACGTGCTCCTCTCCAACCTTAAAAAATCTAACATCAACTATACTGAATTAAATAAGGACGATAATCTGTTTGGCTACCTGGTGTAAGTTGTGAACTATTGTGAAAAATTTGCTCAATAAACTAACGGCTGTTTACAATTGAATTCGCTATCTTGAACGCCTGCCTGCCATAAGACGGAATAAAACTGAATTTTTTTGATAAATGCATAATGTATTATGGCAAGCAACTCGGGTTTATACGATCCTTCGTTCGAACATGATTCCTGCGGAATTGGCTTTGTAGCCAATATCAATGGAAGCAAATCCCACCAGGTAATTTCTGATGCACTTACTGTACTCGAGAACATGGAGCATCGTGGCGCATGCGGTTGCGAAAACAATACGGGTGATGGTGCGGGTATCATGATCCAAACGCCTCACGAATTTTTCGTTGAAGAATGTTTGAAACTGGGAATTGAATTACCGGAATATGCCAGGTACGGAGTGGGTGTTCTTTTCTTGCCAAAGGAAGAGCACATCGCTGAACAGTGCCGCAAATTTTTTACGCAATGTGCTGAGCAGCTCAATTTAAAAATCTTCGCCTTCAGAAAAGTTCCGGTTAACGATGAGGATGTAGGATTTACAGCACTCAGTGTAGAACCGTCAATCGAACACGTCTTCGTAAGGTGCCCCAATCACATCGTCGATGCCGACGAATTTGAAAGAAAACTTTTTGTATTACGTAACTACGCAACTCATTTCATAAATAAAAAAATTGGCAAACAAACGGTTGATTTTTACGTTGCTTCCCTTTCTTACAAAACTATTGTCTATAAAGGACAATTAACCAGTTTGCAGGTGAGAAGATATTTCAAGGATCTCACCAATGAAAAACTGGTAAGTGCATTTGGATTGATCCATTCGCGTTTTGCTACAAATACATTCCCGTCGTGGAAGCTTGCTCAGCCGTTCAGATTTATAGCGCATAACGGCGAGATAAATACCCTCCAGGGGAATTTGAACTGGCTAAAATCGAGCGAAAAATCATTTACTTCTCCTTATTTTTCGAAAGAGGAAATGGAATTGCTCCTGCCTGTTGTAACGGAAGGCCAATCTGATTCTGCGTGTATTGACAACATGATCGAACTGCTAACATTGTGTGGCCGATCCATACCGCACGTGATGATGATGCTGATACCCGAAGCATGGGACCAGGATACTCAAATGGATGCGACTAAAAAAGCATTTTACGAATTTCACTCTGCCTTCATGGAGCCGTGGGACGGTCCGGCTTCTATAACCTTTACAGATGGAAAAGTGATCGGAGCGACCTTAGACCGCAATGGATTACGCCCTTCGCGCTACTGCGTAACGGAAGATGGCCGTGTTATCATGGCTTCAGAAACCGGCGTTCTGCCTGTTGATCCTGCACTCGTAATTGAGAAAGGAAGATTACAACCCGGAAGGATGTTCATCGTTGACATGGAACAGGGAAAGATCATCAGCGATGAAGAACTGAAAAAAAATATTTGCTCGCAAAGACCCTATGCGGATTGGCTGAACAAATACAAGATACGACTGGAAGAGCTGCCTGAGCCGCGCGTGACGTTCACACAAATGCGGCATGAACAGGCGTTTAAATATCAAAAAGCATTTGGATACACATCGGAAGAATTAGATAACATAGTCGCGCCGATGGCAGCGGATGGAAAGGAGCCCGTTGGCTCAATGGGAGTAGACATTCCACTTGCTGTGCTCAGCGATCAGCCGCAACATTTGAGCTCGTACTTCAAGCAACTATTTGCCCAGGTAACAAATCCTCCAATAGATCCGATCCGCGAAAGGTCTGTGATGTCACTGAACACATTCGTCGGCAACATTGGGAATATCTTGGAGGAGGATCCGTTGGCTTGTCATAGTGTGGCCTTGCGGCAACCGGTGCTCACGGACTATGAGCTGGAAAAGATCCGCAGCATTGATACCGGAATCTTCCAGGCGAAAACCTTACAATGTTATTTTAGAGCTGACGGAAAACCCGGCTCTTTAAAAGCAGGTTTGAACAGGCTTTGCCGATACGCTGAGGATGCCGTGCATGATGATTTTAAGGTATTGATACTCCAGGACAGGGCGATAGATTCTGAGCATGCGCCAATTCCTTCTTTGCTTGCCACTGCAGCCGTGCATCACTATCTTATTCGCAAAGGCCTTCGTGGCCAGGTTGGGATCATTGTTGAAGCAGGAGATATTTGGGAAGTGCATCATTTTGCCTGCTTAGTTGGTTTTGGTGCAACAGCCATCAATCCTTACTTAGCCTTCGCTTCTATCAAAGACCTCAAAGAAAACGGAAAGTTGCCTGCACATCTTAATGATGATGAGGTGAAGAAGAATTATATCAAGGCGATCAATGATGGGTTGCTGAAAGTGTTCTCAAAGATGGGAATCTCAACGCTGCAATCTTACCAGGGCGCACAGATCTTTGAGATACTTGGACTGAACAAAGACGTGGTTGACGAATACTTTACCGGATGCACTTCACGAATTGAAGGAATGGGTTTGGATGAGATA
>DASQJI010000655.1:0-3965 GCA_035631175.1 Parafilimonas sp. | reverse complement strand
CAATAGAGACGTGCGATCATTAAACGGCGGCGTTATCAATTGAACCGGTCTGCTGCTAATAACGTTATGAAGCCCCACGAGAGCGGGGCTTTTTTATGCCGTGTTGCGTCCTCCTTTCGATTCAGTACAAGTGGAGCACCTGTTTCCTGGATTCAGTTCCATCCCGACGCAAAATTGAATGCTCCTTGTTTCTGCGACTTTTGGTAAACCTATATTTGGACGAGACCGGCTTACAACAGCGGCAAGAATTCCGTCCACCGGAACATAGCAGAACGGAAGTAAATCTGCCAACCAACAAAAAATGCTGCCTTTTATTTCAGTCCACGGGTGATTAATGAAGCTGTTTCGTTTACTCCAAAGTCCATAGAAGAAACATTTTTTACGAACGGTCTGCTTACAACTGCTTTTACAAGGTCAGAACGCATGAAGTCTTCCATTGCAGTTTTGCTTTCCCACAAATAGAAGCCACCGAAAGTATTTTTTTCTTCGTCCGTCAACCAAACCTTTGAGATCAGCCCCTTTACGTTTGCTAAAATTGGAGCGTCTGGTTGAACCATTTGTTTCAAATATTCCTCCTGGGAAATATCGTTTAATTGATAAGTGATCAGTTGTGCGTGCATTATTTTATTTTTAAGTTAATCATGATCCAAAAAGCAAAAGTATTTACAACCTGGAAAATGCACAAAATCATAGTTTATAATACACATTACTTTTCACGGATTCTACGAAGTGAAGCCGTGATTCAAACTAACTTTTTTATTTAAATTAGTTGCTCGATTTTAATCAATCAACAACTTTATGGCCGACACACACATTGTTACCGTTACAGATATTAGTCCGCGAACACACAACGTGAAAACGTTCAGGGTTACAAAGCCCCAAAACTTCTCTTTTGCACCCGGACAGGCAACGGACCTTTCTTTAAACGAGGAAGGGTGGAGAGACAACAAGCATCCTTTCACCTTTACCTGCCTGCCCGAAGACGACTATCTTGAGTTTACCATAAAGATCTACGAGAATCCGGAGGGCCTTACGCATCGCCTCGGGTTAGTACAACCGGGAGCTCAGTTTGAGATCAGCGATGCCTGGGGCGCGATCGAATATAAAGGGGAGGGCGTTTTTATAGCTGGTGGCGCAGGCGTAACACCGTTCATTTCGATCTTCAGAAGCCTGAATAAACAAAATGCAGTCGGAAATAACAAACTTATTTTCTCCAATAAGACAGAAGATGATATTATTCTAAAAGATGAATTTGAAGATATACTTGGGCAAAATTTTATAAATGTGATAACCTCGCAAAGCGGGACCAAATATTACAATAAACGAATTGACACAGATTATCTTCAAAACAACATCAGTGACTTCAGGCAACATTTTTATGTGTGCGGGCCCGATGAGTTCACTAAAAACATTTTGGCCAGCCTCGAACAACTTGGCGCAAACGCCGACACGTTGATCTTTGAAAAATAGAATCCGATTTTTTGCACCCAATCAAACAATGATCGCCGGTCTAATTTTATTAAATTTGCATTCACTACAAACCCGGGCCATCGTTCCGATATTTATCGGAAAGGAAAGTCCGGACAGCACAGGGCGACTCACCTCGTGTTAAACGGGGCTTCTTCTGCGAATAGCGGAAGAAAGAGACAGTACCACAGAAAATAACAGCCCGTTCCCTCTCCACCCGTGGAGACGGAACGGGTAAGGGTGAAAATGTGAGGTAAGAGCTCACAGCTTTTCCGGGTAACCGGGATCGCGGGTAAACCTTGGGTGCTGCAATGCCACATATAGAAGCATTTGAGGGCGGCCCGTCCAAGCTTCTGGGTAGGCAGCATAGATAAATGATGGCTTAAAACAGGATCCGGCTTACGGGGTTTGTAGTTCTTTTTTGATTTTCAAAAAGGCAGGAACCTGCCAGTATTTTGGTACCAATGTTTCAAGTTTCACATGAAAACATTTAAGTCAATATTTCCCTACGATCAGTCTGTAATTGCAGAATATCCTTTAATGCCGGATGATGAAATAGATAATGCGCTTTCTTTCGCGGAGATCGCATTTTATAGCTGGAGCGAAAAGACATTTGAGGAAAGGGCAGAAGTTTTTAAGAAGATCGCCCAGCTTTTGCGATCGAAAAAGGAATCGTTGGCAGCGCTCATCACCAATGAAATGGGTAAGGTCACAAAGGAAGCGATTGCTGAGGTTGAAAAATGCGCAGCCGGTTGTGAATATTTCGCCGAAAATTCAGAACAACTTTTAAAAGACCAATTAGTTGAATCCAGCTACAAAAAAAGTTTTGTTGCGTTTCAACCGATCGGAGCCGTGCTTGCGATCATGCCATGGAATTTTCCGTTCTGGCAGGTGTTTCGTTTTGCAGCGCCAACGTTGATGGCGGGAAATGTTGCGCTGTTGAAACACGCGCCGAATGTTTGCGGGGTTTCGCTGGCCATACAGCAGATGTTCGAAGAAGCCGGAGCTGAAAGAGGGGTCTTTCAATCGCTCATCGCTGATGTGGACGTCACCGAAAAAGTTCTAAGATCTAATATTGTTCAGGGCGTTTCTTTAACGGGAAGTGAGCGTGCCGGCAGCTCCGTTGCCTCGATCGCGTCAGCACAAATAAAAAAATCAGTATTAGAATTAGGAGGCTCTGATGCCTTCATTGTCCTGGCCGACGCAGACCTGGAAAAGGCTGCAGAGGTTGCGGTAGCGTCGCGCATGCAAAATGCGGGACAGAGTTGTATTGCTGCAAAAAGATTTATGATCGTTGAAGAGATATTTGACAGTTTTGTTGACACAATAAAAGCTCAATTCGAGAAACTCAAACAAGGCGATCCGCGGGATTCATCTGTAAACATCGGCCCAATGGCACGTTTGGATCTTGCGGAAAAACTCAACGATCAAATGCAACGTTCGGTTGCAAAAGGTGCGGTGATCACTTTAGGCGGGGAAGTAAATGGTTGCAATTATCAGCCTACTTTACTCATGAAAGTGCAGCAGGGAATGGCAGCCTTTGACGAGGAGACTTTTGGTCCGTTGATGAATGTTATTTGCGTGAAGGACGAAGACGAAGCGATAAGATTGGCAAATGCATCGCGCTACGGTTTGGGCGGCAACATTTGGACAAAGGACACAGAAAAAGCCGTCGCGCTTGCAAAGCGAATTAACAGTGGATTGGTGTTCGTGAATTCTATGGTAAAATCAGAGCCGGGACTGCCATTTGGCGGCGTAAAGAAATCAGGTTATGGCAGGGAGTTAAGCAATCACGGTATACTTGAGTTCGTCAACATAAAAACGATCGCTGTTGCTGAATAGTTATTTCTTATCAAATTTATTCAGCCATTGATTTGATAAATTCTTTGCCTTATCAAGCACAGATTTTTCGAGTTGTTTTTTATAATCTCCGATCTTCTTAGATAATTCATCGTTAGATGTAGCAATGATCTGCGCCGCAATGATGCCCGCGTTCTTTGCTGCATTCAAAGCGACGGTGGCAACTGGAACGCCATTTGGCATTTGAAGAATTGAAAGAACAGAATCCCAGCCATCGATCGAGTTTGATGATTTAATGGGAACACCGATCACCGGGAGGGTGGTTAAACTGGCGATCATTCCCGGTAAATGTGCTGCACCTCCTGCTCCTGCGATGATAGTCTTTAATCCCCGCTCTGCTGCTTTTGTCGCATATTCAACCATTCTCAACGGCGTTCTGTGCGCGGATACTATCGTAAGCTCAAAAGGAATATCGAATTCTTTCAGAATCGAAGCAGCATCCTGCATTACATTCAAATCGCTGTCGCTTCCCATGATAATGCCCACGAGAGGAAATTCGAGTTTTGACTTTTCAGTTTCTGAGTTTTCAGTTGTTGACATTATTTCGGCTTTTAAACTGGTTACCCTTAATGATCCTTGCAACGCGTCCGTATTGTTGTAAAGTTGAGAAAATGTTTCGGGGCATACATAGATCTTTT
>DASQJI010000654.1:0-3029 GCA_035631175.1 Parafilimonas sp. | reverse complement strand
CATGTCGAACGCGCTTTTGATCGTGTTGTTATAGGCGGTGAAAGCATGCAACTCATTCATCCGTTCTTCGATCTCCAGCGGGTTTTTGTTTTGGCAGAGGTTGGCAAAATCTTTTGCCATTTCGAAACATGTCGCTTGTGTTTCACCGGTTATCATCGGAAAGGCTGAACATTCACCGACACCGGTGATTCCTTGATCTGTATGTATGCGGATAAATATGTTTTGCGCAAAATTCATCGTGCCCGTCGCAATTGTGAACGGCACCATGGGGATGCTGTATTTGTAGATCTCTGTTTTGGTTATGATCATATGAACTGTATGCTGACGAATTAACCTGCCAGGTTTGGGGAAAAAAGCTTTCGGCTTAAAAGTCGCTTAAAAACAGAACCTGACAGGTTACATTCGAAGTCCTTGAAACGTTCACAGCAAAACCTGCCAGGTTTGTTTCTTGAGTTGACCCTTTATATAATCGATGATCACTACTCATCATTCATCACTCATCACTCATCTCACTTGTTCACCAGCTTCATCGATCCTTCGCTGTAGCGTTGTCCAACGTCGGGATATTTCAACATCAACGCCTGGATCTCACTGAGGTCATCATCATTCAATTCTAAATCGACGGCTCCAGCATTTTCCTCCAGGTATTTTCTTTTTTTGGTGCCGGGAATTGGAATAATATCATCGCCCTGGGCCAACACCCACGCTAATGCGAGCTGCGCCGGAGTGCAATTTTTCTTTTGTGCAAACGCTGCAAATTCATCCATCAACTTTTGGTTGTTTTCCCAGTGCGCATCATGAAAACGCGGAAGCGTCCTTCTGAAATCATCCTCTGCTAATTCGTTCTTATCTGTTACCGTTGCAGTCACCAAACCTCGTGCGAGCGGTGAATAAGCAACCAATGTTATGCCGAGCTCACGTAACGTATCGAGGATGTCTCCCTCCGGATCTCTCGTCATCAAGGAGTATTCGCTTTGCAGGGCAGTGATGGGATGCACAGCGTGCGCTTTTCGAATGGATGTTGCAGACGCTTCAGATAAGCCAATGTATTTAACCTTCCCTTGCTTAACAAGGTCCGCCATGGCTCCCACAGTTTCTTCCACCGGAATGTTCTGGTCCACACGATGCGAATAATAGAGATCGATCGTATCGATCTTCAGCCGTTGTAAACTTCTTTCAACTGCTTGTTTCGCGTAGGCAGGAGAGCCGTCAAAATAAGTTCCCGACTTATCTTCTTTCAAACGGAATCCAAATTTCGTTGCAATAAAGATCTTGTCGCGATTTGGAACGAGCACTTGTGAGATGAGTTCTTCATTATGACCGAAGCCGTACATGTCGGCCGTGTCCCAGAAATTAATTCCGAGCTCAAGCGCACGATTAAGCGTTGCGATGGACTCTTTGTCATCGCGCGGGCCATACGCGAAGCTCATGCCCATGCATCCAAGGCCAATCGCCGAAAGTTGTATGCCGGTGTTTCCAAGGTTTCTGTATTTCATATCAAAAAGTTTTTAGTGAGAAAATGACAATTGAAGCTCAAAATTAAAGATTTGCGCGCCAGCGCTCTTCTGTCAATCGTCATCTGTCAACTACTTCATAACGCTTCGTCCTTCGGTTCCCACAGCTCGATCTTATTTCCTTCCGGGTCCATGATCCATCCGAAGCTTCCATAATCGTAATACTCGGTTTTTTCAGAAACCCACACGCCGTTATGTTTCAGTTCAAACAACAAAAGGTGCAAATTTTTTACGCGAAAATTCAGCATGAACTTGCTTTCGGAGGGATTGAAATAGTCGCTGTCTTCTTTGAAAAATGAAAAAACGGTGTTACCGGGAACGGACGGGTTATGTTCATTTGTCCATTGAAAAGTGATGTGAGAGTTTTCACCAAACCCGACGCCTAAATTTTCCTGGTACCATTTAGCAAGTGCTTTCGGGTCTTTGGCTTTGATAAACACGCCACCGATCCCGGTTACTTTATCCATAAGAGTTGTTTGTCCTTACCCTCGCCCTGTCCACGGGTGGAGAGGGAAATGCACCCTGACCCCCTCGATCCCGATGTCTATTCGGGAGAGAGCGGAAATAAAAAGTCTTTGCAACTTTTTAAACACTTCAACTTTTCAATTTGCCCCGTAACATTTCCCTTACATCATTAAACCATTCATCCTTCAAAATACTTAACACAATTGAATCCCTGCGCACGTCGCCTTCGGCCGTGGGCATATTGCTTCGCAAAATTCCGTCGACTTTACAACCGATCGATCTCATTGCAGCAATACTTCGTTCATTTCTTGCATCGGCTCTTAATTCAAATCTTTCAAAACGTAGCTCTTCAAAAGCAAATTGCAGCAATAAGAATTTACAGTGTTTATTCAAGCCTGTACCCTGGAATCTTTTTCCGTACCAGGTATAACCGAGTTGTATTGTTTTGTATGGAAAGTTAATATCATAAAACCTCGTGCTGCCGGCGTAAGCATTTTCTTTTTTGTCAAATACGATAAAAGGAAATTCCCTCCCGGCGGCTTTTTCAGACAGCGCGATATCCAAATAATTTCTCAACCCGTCTTCGCCATCGGCTCTTACCAGCGAATACTTCCACAAGCCGCGTTCATGTATAGCAAAGGGAAGTAAATTTTCGTAATCCGTTTCTTCAAGTGGCCGCAACAAAACGCGCTCATCCTCCAACCTAACATACGGCAAACGTTCTGATGAATCATTCATAATTTCGCGCTTTGGTCAAAGATAGCCTGTAAAGAAAAAAGATCTTATTATGTGCGGAATTGTTGGTTACGTCGGCTCAAGAGAAGCATATCCCGTTATTTTAAAAGGACTAAAACGCCTCGAGTACCGTGGCTATGACAGCGCCGGGGTCGCTTTGCTCGATGGTGGCCTCAAGCTGTATAAAAAGAAGGGGAAAGTAGCCGACCTTGAAGAATCATTGATCGGCGAAAACCTGCATGGCAATATTGGGATCGGTCACACGCGCTGGGCAACGCACGGAGAGCCCAGTGACCGCAATGCACATCCGCACGC
>DASQJI010000653.1:0-13568 GCA_035631175.1 Parafilimonas sp. | reverse complement strand
AAATGCATCGGTGATCGGAGTTTCCCTGAGCGATCTAAGCAAATGGAGAATTTCTGATTCATATTTTGATAAACACGCGAACGCCATATACGTTTATTTGCAGCAGACTTATAAAGGAATTGATATAGACCGGGCGGTGAGCGTGCTCGCTTTCAGAGACGAAAAGTTTATAACCGGAAATCTTGATACCATCCAGGATTTTCGGGCTGTAAATAAAGATACAAGGACGGGAATCGACGCCAAGACAGCTCTCATAAAAGCAGCGCAGGCCGTTAATTTAACGGTGAGGTCAGCCATTTATCCACTCAAAACAGTTGCTGAAACCAATACGTATCAATTCGACAAACTCGGAATATCGATGGCTGACATTCCGGTAAAATTAATTTGGGTAAGAACCGACGAAAATCAAAACAACTTCAAGCTGGTTTGGCAAGTGTCAATTTTGACTCAAATAAATAATGCATTTTGGAATGTGAATGTTGATGCTGCAACCGGGAGTATTCAAAAAAGACAGAACCTGACTGTTTATGAGCAAATGAGCAAACCGATAGCTGCTCCTCATAAAATATTTGTTTTTGAAGACGACCAGGAAAAGTTCGCGCACGCACCACAAATCAATAATTCGGTGCAGGATTTGAAAAGCATCAATTCGACGAAATTGAATGTGATCGCTAATCCGTATGAAAGCATTTTTTACACCAATCCGGGTACCGAAGTTGACCCGTGGACACGGAATCATGATCAAAATGCAAACACGCTCAAATGGAACAATGACGGGACCAGCGACTTTAAGATCACACGCGGCAATAATGTTCTTGTACAAACAGATCTGGATTCAAACAATGCCACCGCCGGATACTCGCCACAATCTTCAACTAATCCTCCGGACCTAAACTTTCTTTTTACATTCAATCCTGATGTAGACCCGTTAGAAGATCCTTCATTTGGTGAAGTAAATTTGTTCTATTGGACGAACCTGATGCATGACATGAGCTATCAGTACGGCTTTGATGAACCAAGCGGTAACTTTCAAAAGAACAATTTGAGCAGAGGCGGAGATGCAAATGATTTCGTCAATGTAGATGCACAGGACGGTGGCGGTGCAGGCTGGCACATAAACAACGCCAATTTTTCGACACCGGCGGACGGATCGAGCCCGCGCATGCAAATGTATTTGTGGTCCCCTTCCTTATTGAAACTGTTTGTCGTGAATTCTCCCGCGGGGTTTAAGGGTGGTAAACCTGCTATAGAAAGCGCTGTAAGTATCAACAATAAAATTGCCGTGAAAGGCCCGATCACATCGAATGTAGTGATCTGGCAGGATGCGCTTCACCCGGATTCGAGCACAGGTTGTGGCTCTGCTGCCAACGCCGCACAAATAGCCGGGCACATTGCATACATAGATAGGGGTTCGTGTAATTTTACGGTAAAATTTTTGAGCGCGCAATCTGCAGGTGCCACAGCAATCATTGTTGGCAACGTAGCTCCGGATGATCCGCGTTATCCGGGGGACAATACGGGAAACACGCTTGTAACTATGTCGGGCACCGAAAACACCATCAAGATCCCCGGTGTATTTATAGAATATGATACGGCTGCAAAACTTAAGAGTTATGGTTCGGGTAATGTGAATGCAACCCTGCAGGCCAGTCCTAAACTGGATGGCGCGGTGGATAACGGCGTCCACACGCATGAGTATACGCATGGAATTTCCAACCGGTTGGTGGGAGGTCGCCTCAATGTAAATTGCTTGTCCAATTCCGAGCAGATGGGCGAAGGGTGGAGCGATTGGTTTGCTATAATGATGACGTCCAATTGGGGAACCGCTTCGGCAGGCGGCGATCATATCAAGACCATCGGAAATTACGCTGCCGGCCTCGACACGAATTTTACTGGCATTCGATACTATCCGTATTCGACCAATTTTAATTACGATCCGTGGACATACGACTCACTTGCGAAACTGCCTACCGCCGGAGATCCCCATACTGTCGGCGAGATCTGGTGCAGCATGCTATGGGAACTTACCTGGGAACTTGTGAAAGATTATGGCATTGGGATCAACATTTTCGACGCATCAGAAACTGGTGGAAATAACACAGCACTCAGCCTGGTGATAGAAGGCATGAAACAAACAAAATGCAGCCCGGGTTTTGTTGACGCAAGAGATGGTATCCTGAAAGCAGACACGCTGTTGTACGGAGGTAAGTACAGCAAGGAGATCTGGATGGCATTTGCAAGAAGAGGTCTGGGTTATAGTGCAAACCAGGGAAAGGCAACTGATACAAAAGATGGCACGGCGGCGTACGATGTGCCCAGCGTATTACCGGTTACATGGGGAAAATTTACTGCTGTGAAACAGGTCACCACCGCTTTGCTTAGCTGGAGCACCGTCCAGGAATTCAATTCAGATAAGTTTGTCGTCGAAAGAAGTTCCGATGGCAGAACGTTTAATGCGATAGGCCAGGTTAAAGCCGCGGGAAACAGTTCGACTGAAAGATCATATCAGTTCACAGATCAATTCCCGGTAAAAGGAAACAACGTTTACCGTATCAAACAAATGGACATGGAAGGAAGAGCGAACTTATCGGATCTTCGTTCGCTTAATTTTTCTGACTTAAGGCCTTACATAACCATCTCACCAAACCCCGCCACCAATAAAGTAACCATCAACATTCCTGGCAATGATCAAAACGTGACGATGAGGCTGTTAAGCAATACCGGCCAACTCATCAGAAATCTCATCATGACAGGCGAAACATTAACTGTTGATGTTTCAATGCTGGCATCAGGTGTTTACAACATAAGCTTAGATGGCAACGGTTATTCAACCAAGTACAAATTGGTTATTCAATAACTGCCTGTTCGTTACAGGTACAAAAAAGGTCCCGCTTATTTAGCGGGATCTTTCATTTAACACCTTTCTTTGCCAATCTTTTTTACATTTACGGCCATTAAATTTTCACTGGTAGTATGAAAAGAATATTTGTTATTTGTTTATCCTTCCTCGCAATCTTTGCTGCTAAAGCGCAAAATCCTATTTATTATTTATTGGTTGGAACTTACACTGACGGCGGTGCAAAAGACGGAATTTACGTGTATCGCTTCAATCCGAATAAAGGCGAAGCCACTTTCGTGAGTAAAACAACCGGCGTGGAAAATCCGTCATGGCTGTGCATTTCGAAGGACGGCAAATTTGTATATGCTGTAAACGAAAATAGTGGCGACACGCCCGGAGAAGTGAGCGCATTTTCGTTCGATAAAAAGAATGGCACGCTGACGCTTCTTAACAAACAGCCCACCGATGGATTTGCACCGTGTCACATTATCATTGATCCCGAAGGTAAAAATGTTATCACCGCAAACTATGCGGGTGGTAACATAACCGTCTTTAAAACAAACGCCGACGGTTCCCTGCAACCTCATGCACAACTTGTCGGGCACGAAGGTTATGGTGTAAATGTGCAAAGACAGGAAATGCCACATCCACATGAGGTTGTGTTCTCCCCTGATGGAAAATATGTTTTTTCGCCGGACCTTGGGAACGACCGGTTATATCAATACAAATTCAACGGTGCCGACGCTAAAAATGTTCTTTCCGAAAACGATCCGCCTTATCTGACGATAGACGATGGCTTCGGGCCGCGTCATTTCATTTTTAGTCCGGACGGGAAAAATGCCTATTTATTGAATGAGCTGTCAGGCCAGATCATTGTTTACAGTTATGATAACGGGAAGCTAACACCCATTCAAACTATAGCATCCACAAACGCGGGAGACAAAAATGATCGCGGATGCGCTGAGATCGGGATCTCTCCTAACGGCAAGTTTTTGTATACAAGCAATCGCGGTGCTGCGAATGATCTTTCATTATATAAGGTACAAACCGACGGCACGCTTTTGGAGAACGGACACCAGGCTGTTGGTCCGAACCCGCGCAGTTTTATGATCGATCCAACCGGTCGGTTTTTGTTGGCTGCGAGCCAAAATGGCAACAGTATCCAAGTCTTCGTGATCAATAAAAACTATGGTTTGCTCCAGGACGCAGGCACAAAGATCGACGTTCAAAAGCCGGTTTGTTTGCAGATGGTGCCTGTTAACTAAAAAGGGTTTGTATTCCGTGCACGATCTTAAATTCATGTTGCAGCAGCCATTTTTTTCGCCAGATGCCTCCTGCATACCCTGTTAAGCTTTTATCGCTTCCAATAACGCGGTGACACGGGATGATAATGCCGATCCTGTTTTTGCTATTGGTTAAAGCAACCGCACGAACCGCTTTTTCGTCACCAATATTCCTGCTTAATTCAAGGTACGAGATCGTCTTCCCAAAGGGGATCTGCAACAACTCGCCCCACACTTTCTGTTGAAAAAAAGTACCCTGTTGATGGACAGGAATGTCAAAATTCCGGCGTTTTCCGCTGAAAAATTCGATCAGTTGTTCAGTGCATTGATGCATCACCTCGCTAACACCCGGTTCGCCGTGGATCACTTGTTCGGGCCGGTCAATAAACCCTAACTCAGCAATATAATGCTCGGTGCCACCGATCTTGATCAAACCGATCGGGCTTTGATAATATGTATAATAGAGGTCTGTCAATGGTGAATGGGAGTTGTGAATTGTGAATTGTGAATGGTGAATCGACAACCATGAACCTCCAACTTCAAATCTCAAACTTCAAACCTCGAACTGTCAACCGTCATCTGTCAACTCTCAAGAATGATCCATCAACCGATCTTCATCCCGTTCGCAACCTTACGTTCTGGTTGCAATAAGATCACCTCGTTCTTTTCATCGTATACTCCAAGCACGAGGCATTCGCTGAAAAAATTTGCTATTTGTTTTACGGGAAAGTTTACTACGGCAATCACTTGTTTGCCGTTCAGATCTTCTTTGCTATAATAATGTTTTATTTGTGCCGACGATCTTCGAGTCCCGAATTCACCAAAATCTATTGTCAATTGCCAGGAAGGTTTTCTCGCATTGGTGAAATCTTTTACGTCGATGATGGTGCCACAGCGAATGTCAATTTTTTCGAAATCCTGCCAACTGATCATACATTTTGTTATTAGTGAATTTTGTTTTCAATTTGCGTTCTCAAACAGCTTGTAATTTAAAAACAAAAAACAACATTGTATGAAACGACACGCAACTGCCGTTTGGAACGGCTCGGGGAAAGAAGGCAAAGGAACGATCAGCTCTCAAAGCGGGGTACTCAGCGACACTCAATATTCTTACAACTCCAGGTTTGCGGAAGGCACTGGTACGAACCCGGAAGAGCTGGTTGCAGCCGCGCATGCCGGATGTTTTACGATGAAACTGAGTTTCGTGTTAGGAGAAGCTGGCTTTACACCAGAACGGTTAGAAACAACCTCAAATATAAATTTTGAAAACGGCGTTTTGACCGAATCACATCTAACGGTGAAAGCAAAAGTGCCTGGCATCAGCAAAGAAAAATTCGATGCTTGCGTAAAAGATGCGGAACAGAATTGTCCGATCAGCAAAGCGCTGAACATGAAAATTTCCTCAGAAGGTAATCTCGAAGGATAAATGATAACGGTAAGGCAGGCTACCGTTGATGACGTTGCTTTAGTTGCGCCGCTCTTCAACGAATATCGCGTCTATTATAAACAGGCATCCGATCTTGAATCTGCAAAAATTTTTCTCCAGGATCGACTTCTGCGAAACGAATCGATTGTGTTCCTTGCGCTAAATGATGGTGAGCCGATTGGCTTTACTCAACTATACCCGATCTTCAGCTCGGTTTCGCTTAAAAGAGCGTGGCTTTTGAATGATCTTTTTGTTCATGAATCTGCGCGTGGCAACGGCGCGGGGAAGGAATTACTTAAAGCAGCAAAGGAACTTGGCGAAGAAACTGACAGTAAATTTTTGATGCTGCAGACGCAACTCGATAATGAAGGAGCGCAAAAGTTGTACAGTAGCAACGGGTGGAAACCGTTAAGCGATATGTTCTTTCAACTGGATTTGTATTGAGATGCTGAAAGGCGGATGAGGAATCGGGAATTGTATATTGGATCCGCACTCTGCAATCTGCAATCGCAATTTGCCTAACTATCCGTTCAGCAAAGTGGCAAGCTGTAACAGTTCGTCGCGCTTGTATTTTTTTTGCGGTGAGTCAAAACAACACGCGAGCTCCTGCAGAAGAATTTGTATAACCTTTACGGCGTTGATTGGCTTAAAGTATGATGGTGCAGGCGGAACAGAAATTCGCTTGAAATAATTTTCAACGTCCTTATGAGTGAAGGGTTGCCCGGTGGTCGCGTCTACATAAAAATGTATCTTTTTCTGCGGATGCCCGCTGTAAGTCGCCGCATCATAATCTTCATTAAAAAAGGCGAGAACAAACTGCCGCGGAATATTGATAGCCTTTACCGGCATGGCGAGGAGTTCGGCGAGAACGAGGTACAAAATGCCATTTGACAAAGTGTTACCTTTTCTTTTTTGAAGCACCTTGTGAATAAAAAAATCATCCGGATTGGTATATCCTACTTCTGCGCCTTTCAAATTATAATAATTATAGACGATGCTGGAAATAACGTTCGCCTGTTCAAGGGGCGTAAGAAAGCTGTTCAATTCAAGCCACACGTTGCGTCTTATTTTTTCAATCTCCTGAATTACCGGAGAAGTTTGCAGGTCAGGATACTGAAACCTGGCAACCAGTAATGCCCCAAACAGCAAGTCGTGATAAGCGCTGTTACCCCACTCTGTTAGGTCCGTGACAAGATCAGTGTAATGCAGCCTGTGAATGATCATCTCTATGCGTTCCTGCACCGCCTCGCTCACCGTGTTCTCCCACAGATTTTCAAGGTTAGGTATGATCCCCTTCCCGTATCCAACGATGCGACTGCTCACCGTCGAAAACACTTCCTCATCAGGATCATCGATCAGGTTTAATAAAGCAGATATTTCAGAGTTCTGACGCATAAAATCTTACACAAACTAATTACTTTTTGATCGAACGTATCAAATTTTTATCACAGTAGTGTGCATAAAATAAAACGCATTTTTTATGCCCAAATTGCATTTGCGTTCACCATCAATTTATCTTATTAATACGTAGGCGACTCACTCCAGGTATCTCAAGCCTTCCTTTTCTTTTTCGCCTTCTTCTGAGGAGGATTGGCTTTCAGTTCTTCGATCACCTGTTTTACTTCATCGACGGTTAGATCTGCCGCGCGCTGTTGTTGTTCTTTTGTGAGCTTGTAATTTCGCAGGCCTTGTTTTAGGTAAAGGCCATATGGGCCTCTTAAGAGTTGTATCTTTTCCTTTTCAAATACTTTAATGGTACGCTCATCCTTTGCCTTACGTTTTTCTTCTATCAGCGGTATCGCTTCATCAAGCGTGATAGTGTAAGGATCCATATTCTTGTTAAGTGAGTAGAATTTTTTGTTGTGTGCTATGAAAGGCCCGAACCGTCCAATGCCAACACTTACGTCTTCATCTTCAAACGTACCAAGGTTGCGCGGAAGCTTAAACAATTCGAACGCTTCATCAAGACCGATCGTCTCAATACTCTGGTGTGATTTCAATTTTGCAAAACGCGGTTTTTCTTCCTCATTGGATTCTCCTATTTGCACCATCGGACCGTAGCGTCCCATGCGGGCCACTACACGTTTCCCTGACGCCGGATCAGTGCCCAATTCCCGTTCACCTTTTATTCGCTCCGCCGTTTCGAGCGTTTTCTCGACATCTTTCTTGAACGGTTTGTAAAAACCATCAATCGTTTTTGTCCATTGTTTTTTTCCGTCTGCAATCTCATCGAACTCTTCTTCGATCTTCGCGGTGAATCCGTAATCCATTACATCAGCAAAATACTCCTTCAAAAAATCAGTAACGACCAGTCCGAGATCGGTCGGAAACAATTTAGACCTTTCAGCACCCGTTGTTTCCTGCTCATTGGTTTTCGAGATGTGATCATTTTTGAGCACAAGCACACGATAATCACGCCTAACGCCTTCCTTGTCGCGCTTCTCAACATAACCTCTTTTTAATATTGTCGAGATCGTTGGCGCATACGTTGAGGGTCGTCCAATACCGAGCTCTTCCAACTTCTTCACGAGAGATGCTTCCGTGTACCGGGGAGCCGGCCGGGTAAAACGTTCAACCGCTTTAAGCTCGTTCAGATCCAGCGATTGGTTCACGCGTAATGGCGGCAACATGCCTTCAGATTCTTCTTCAGACATCTCCTCATCATCTTTGTCTTCGATATAGACTTTCAGGAAACCATCAAATTTTAAAACCTCACCTTGTGCCGTTAGTTCTTCCTTATTTGTTGAAATAGAAATTTTAGCGATCGTTTTTTCGAGTTCTGCATCTGCCATTTGGCTCGCGACAGTTCGTTTCCATATCAATTCGTATAAACGCTTTGAATCCGGATCATCCACTGAGGTAGTATCCATATACGTAGGGCGGATCGCCTCATGCGCTTCCTGCGCGCTCTCATTCTTGTTCTTGTATTTGCGCGGTTGCAGGTATTTATCGCCATACTGGGTTTTCACGTGCGAATGAATGTCCTGCAAAGCGGTGTCGCTCAAGTTCACGCTGTCCGTACGCATGTAGGTAATGTAACCGCTCTCGTATAATCTTTGAGCAAGCAGCATTGTTTTGCTAACGCTGTATCCAAGTTTGCGGCTTGCTTCCTGCTGCAGCGTTGAAGTAGTGAATGGAGACGCAGGAGATTTACGTGCGGGTTTCACCTGTATATCAGCAACAGTGTATGCCGCACCGATGCAACCGTTCAGGAAGCTCTCTGCGTCTTCCGCGTTTTTACGTTTGCCGCCCTCTGCCTTAAAATTTACACTGCGGCCGGATATGTCAGGCGCATTAAATATCGCCTCGATCTTAAAACTGCTTGTCGCCTTAAAAGCATTGATCTCTCTTTCTCTTTCCGCGATAAGACGCACCGCGACACTTTGCACCCTTCCCGCGCTTAGCGAATTGCGCATACTCATTTTGCGCCACAGCACCGGGCTGATCTCAAAGCCGACGATCCTGTCCAATATCCTTCTTGCCTGCTGCGCATCCACGAGGTTCATATCAACCGTGCGCGGCCGCTTTACAGCATCTCTTATTGCCGGCTTTGTTATCTCATGAAAAACGATGCGCTTTGTTGTTGCAGGATCAAGGCCGAGTACCTCACATAAATGCCAGCTAATAGCTTCCCCTTCCCTGTCTTCATCTGTTGCGAGCCACACTTCGTCAGATTTTTTTGCAAGCTGCTTGAGCTCTTTTACAACTTTTTGTTTTTCGTCAGGAACAATATATCGCGGTGCATAGTTCTTGTTTATATCAATGCCCATATCGTCCTTCTCCAGGTCGCGGATATGGCCGTAACAACTCTTCACCTGAAAATCCTCACCCAAAATTTTTTCAATGGTTTTCGCTTTTGCCGGACTTTCTACGATCAATAAATTCTTTGCCATCCAGGTGTTTGATTTTGCTTTTGATTACAACACAGTGCAATTATCAGTTCTTCGTCACAATCTCAATAATAATTCCCACACTGCAGCACAAGTTCAATCGCTGCAATATTAGTTCAAACAAATTAAAGTTGCGAAAAGCCAAAAACGCTCCTCGGGGAAAGGCACTAAATTCGCAAGTGCTGATTTAACATTCGCTCGCAGGCATGAGAACACACGTTCGGGTAAAAGATCGTGTAATTAATCTAATTTCAAGACAGCCAGGAAAGCTTCTTGCGGAACTTCCACGTTTCCTATCTGCCTCATTCGTTTTTTTCCTTCTTTTTGTTTCTCAAGCAATTTCCGTTTACGGCTGACGTCACCACCGTAACATTTTGCGGTCACGTCTTTGCGCATCGCGCTGACGTTTTCACGCGCAATGATCTTTGCGCCGATAGCCGCTTGTATTGCGATAAGGAATTGCTGACGTGGTAAAAGTTCTTTTAGCTTTTCGCAAAGCTTTCTTCCAAAATCCTGCGCCCTGCTCCGATGGATGAGCGCACTCAACGCATCAACTTTTTCTCCGTTCAATAAGATATCCATCTTCACGATATCCGCTTCGCGATAACCTATCGGTGAATAATCAAATGAAGCATAGCCACGTGTCTGGCTTTTCAACTTGTCATAAAAATCAAACACGATCTCTGTCAACGGCATTTCAAATATCAGCTCAACACGCGTTGTCGTAAGGTAAGATTGATTGATCAGGATGCCTCTCTTGTTTAAACACAAGGTCATGATATTGCCGATGTACCCAGGCATTGAGATGAGTTGCGCGCGGATGAAGGGCTCCTCTATTTTCGAAAGCTTTGTCGCGTCCGGCATTTCTGCAGGATTGTTTACGATCAATTCTTCGCCGCTCGTGGTATATGCATGGAAGCTTACGTTGGGCACAGTTGTGATCACGGTTTGATCAAACTCGCGCTCCAACCGCTCCTGGATTATTTCCATGTGCAGCAAACCCAGGAAGCCGCAGCGAAATCCGAAACCTAAAGCCTGCGATGTCTCGAGTTCATACGTGAGCGATGCGTCATTCAGCTGCAGTTTGTCCATGCACTCACGCAGTTCTCCAAAATCGTCTGTCGAGATTGGGTAAATGCCCGCAAACACCATCGGCTTTACGTCTTCAAAACCTTTTATGGCTTCGCCAGGGTTTGAAGCAAGCGTAATGGTATCACCCACCCGCACCTCTTTTGCATTTTTTATTCCGGTTATTATGTAACCAACATCGCCGGTCATTACCTTGTCCGCTGGCTGAAGTCCTAATTTCAAAACACCTACTTCGTCGGCGTAATATTCTTTTCCTGTTGAAATAATTTCCACCAGGTCGCCTTTTCTTATGGAGCCATTAAAAATCCTGTAATAGGCAATAATTCCACGAAAACTATTGAACACGCTGTCAAACACCAAAGCCTGGAGAGGAGCGTTCGGATCACCTTTTGGAGCGGGGATCCTTTCAACAATTGCAGCCAGGATCTCATTCACGCCCGCTCCTGTTTTTGCGCTTGCCAACAAAATCTCTTCTTCTTTGCAGCCTATTAATTCAATGATCTGGTCTTTCACTTCTGCCACCATCGCACCATCCATGTCGATCTTGTTCACGATAGGAATTATTTCAAGATCGTTATCGATGGCAAGGTAGAGGTTGCTGATAGTTTGCGCCTGGATCCCCTGTGTTGCATCAACCAACAGCAGCGCGCCCTCACAGGCTGCGAGGGCGCGACTCACTTCATAACTGAAGTCGACGTGTCCGGGTGTGTCGATAAGATTCAGGATATATTGGTCATTCCTGTACTCATAATTCATTTGGATCGCGTGGCTCTTTATCGTAATGCCCTTTTCGCGTTCGAGGTCCATGTCATCGAGCACCTGGCTCATCATATCTCTTTCACTGATGGTCTTCGTGATCTCCAGTAACCGATCTGCCAACGTACTTTTCCCGTGATCTATATGTGCGATTATGCAAAAATTCCTGGTCTTATCCATTTGCGACAAAGATAATAATTGGTTGATCTTAATCCCGTACCTTCGGCCCCGTTAGTTGTTAACCTAATATTCAAGCCAAAGCAATCCACAAACATGGAAACTTTATTTGAAGCGATTCATGTTGCAATGCCGGTCTTTCACGTGTTGATGGTGATCAGTTTGATACTTAAAATTGTTTTGATGACCGGGTTCAGGCATTTTGATCTTCCTTATTTCGTCATAAGCTATTTCCGTTTTTATAGTGAGACGGAACGCCAGATGGGCGGTAACGCGGCACGACGCCGCTACGTTATCCTGAATAACTACATCAATATATATACCTACGTCTGGATCTTTCTGTGTATTATCAACATCTTATTTTTCGGAACTCTTCTTTAGTACTTCTTCGTACGCGTCATGGATCTCTTTACCGATCATCTCGTAAGAAAATTTTGTTCGCGCATCGGAGGATATTTTTTGCCGGTTAAACTGCAGGTAAGAAATGTATAAGTTCATCATGGCTTCCGTTAAAGCTGTGTTCGCATAATTTTTAACGAGGATACCATTTTCTTCATTGATCACTTCTTTCAATCCGCCAACATCAGAAGTTATCACAGCCAAACCACAACACAATGCCTCAAGAACCACGCATGGCATATTTTCGTAGCGAGAGAACAAAACAAAAGCGTCGCTATTTTTCATTAAATGCGCTACTTCCTTGTAAGGCACCATGCCTGTGAACTGAATGGCGTTGGCTGAAAGGTTTTGCTGTATAATGTTTTGAAAAAGGTCGCCCTGCACTTCTCCGACCATTATCAACTTCGAACGTGGATAGGTTCTGTGAAACGAAACAAAAGATTCTATGATCGCTTCAGGATTTTTCTGTTCGTTGAGAGAAGAAACGTGTATAAAGGTGAATGGCCGCTCTTCGCGAAAGCCGTCGTAACGAAAACTTTCGGTATCAACAACATTGTACACGCGTTTGTAAGCAACAGGTGTGACCGCTCTCGAAATCAATTCACCGAGGTTTTCACTCACCGGCAACACGAGCGCTGCATTTTTAAATATATCCCGCGTATATCTTTTAAACATTGCGCTGCGGTCGGCGTATGCGTCTTCCGAATTGTTTTGATAGATCGTCCAATGTTCAGTTACAACATAAGGAATGTTATATTTCTTTTTTATCCACAGTGCGATCATGCCGGCTTTCATCGCCACGTGCACATGCACAATATCCGGCGGGCCATTTTCTTCGATGTACTTTTCTACTTGTGCTTTAAAATGTGTTGCATAGCGTTTAAGGTTTAAAATTTTGCCTGCAATTTTTGAACGAAGCGGTTTGAATAAAACTATTGTTTCCGTGAGGTTACCATCGGAGTTGGTTTTTTTCACAAGCGGTTCCTGCAAAAGACCCTGTGAGTCAGCTTCCACATGTATCACAGTTATGTTGCAATACAGCGCAGCAGCATGCGCCTGGCGTTGAATAAAGTCGCCATTCCATTTATCGAGATCATTCGGGTACCAGCTTGTAAGCCACAAAACTTTCATCATACTCAACCAGCATCTCGTTTTAAAATGTTGAACAACCAGTTATAGTCGCCCTTTTTCCATTTGATAAAATCCAACCAACTTATTGAGTGATCGTGATAAAACTGAAGCAGCGAATAACTGAGGTTAACAGAGTAGCTTAAGGTGCTTACTGCCGCTGCAGCGATTATGCCATAACGCGGGACAAGCAGGTAATCGCCAACGACCATGCATATCAAGCCGTACGTTGCTCCACGAACGTTCACAGACACTTTTCCTTTGCCAGCAAAAAAAGCCGACAACAATGAAAGCACACTTAATGCCAGGATACCGGGCATTACGACCAGCATCGGTATCTGCATTTTGTCAAAAGTTTCTCCGAACACCGTCACAAAAATCCAGTTTCCTGTAAACGCAATAAGGATAAATACAACCAGGTAAAGTTGAGAAAGTAGCCTTGCCATTACAAGGATCGCATTGTTAAGCATTCTTCTGTCAATGCCACTTGCTGTTCGCGGGAACACGACGCTGGCAATGATCTGGGGAACGATCAACATCATTTGCCCGAGTTTTGAAACCTGTATATAGTTGCCCAGGTC
>DASQJI010000652.1:0-2614 GCA_035631175.1 Parafilimonas sp. | reverse complement strand
ATCGAACACCATCGAACCATTCAATATGCCGGGTGTGTGATTCGCCATCACTTTCAAATTAAGGTAATGCGTTGTGATCACACCCAATGCATGCTTCCGGTTGAGTTCGTCAAGGATCACTTCAGCAAATGCGCCTCCAAGATTCGGGTCACTTCCACTGCCCAACTCGTCGATAAAGAATAGGGTCTTGCCATTCGCATTTTCTACAAAATATTTCATGTGCAGCAAATGCGACGAATAAGTGCTGAGTTCAAATTCTATGCTTTGTGTATCCCCGATGTGGATGAAAAGTTGTTTGAAGATGCCCATCTCGGAAGCCGGGTTTACAGGAACGAGCAGACCGCTCTGTACCATCATCTGGTTAAGCCCGATGGTTTTCATTGTCACGGTTTTTCCTCCGGCGTTTGGTCCGCTGATCACAAGTATACGATTAGTCTCATCCAGGCGTAACGTAATGGGAATGGTCGCCCGTGTTGATTGCTTGTTGTATAGATAGAGCAGCGGATGGTATGCGTCCTTCAAATCAACGATCGCCTTATCTGTAAGATTCGGATAATT
Organism: Parafilimonas sp.; assembly: GCA_035631175.1. GTDB lineage: Bacteria > Bacteroidota > Bacteroidia > Chitinophagales > Chitinophagaceae > Parafilimonas. Next base: position 2,056 of record DASQJI010000652.1, on the reverse strand, counting down.
ACCTTTTATGTCGACTGCAAGCTTTGCTTTCGCTTTTATAAAATCATATTCGCCAGCAATGGTGAGCCACGCGTACAACAGGCCGCTATAAACAGAAAGTTCTGCGGTCAAATTCCTAAGTATCCGGAGGATCTCCTTTTGTTCGTCCTGCTCAAGCGAGAAAACTTCGTTGTTTAATTCGATCGTTTCTTCCGGTTCTATGAAAGCCGTTTTGCGGCTGTCGCTTTCGCCGTGCAGAATTCCTTTTACCTGTCTCTTATGTTCCGAAAACACAGCGACCACTCTCCTTCCGTTGCTAAAACTTTCCTCTATTTCCGCGCTGTATCCTGCCTTATTAAGCCTCGCCACAACCTTTTCAAACACACGCCGCAATTCGTTGCGCTTTCGATATAGATTTTGCCTGATCTTTTGCAACGCATCACTTGCATTGTCCTTTACATTCCCGGTTTCATCAAAAATTTCATCTATCAGTTTCACGATCGCCTTTTCATAAAATGAATGTTCAATTACCCTTGCCAGCGCCGGGTATGCGATGCGTCGGTCGGTACTAAACCATTTGAAAATACTATCCGCGTTCAATGCGAGTCTGCGGATGTTCAGAAAGTCAGCAGCATGCAAGATGCCGCCTTCAAGACTTAATATCCTGAGCTCACGGTCGACGTTCAGCGTAAAACTGTTTGGAAATACCTGCTTGTTTTCTATAAGAGTTTTATATTCAAAAGCCTGCTGCAATTCAAGAGTGATAAATTCTTTTTGCGTGTGGATCCGAAGACTGGCAACTCTGCTTTTTCCATATTCGGTTTCGCAATGAGATGAGACAATGTCTTTTATTTTGCTGAATTCTAGTTGCAGTTCCGCAGACTCAGGATACAATTTCATCTGAAAAGTAGTTCTCTTTCCAACAAATGTAAGATTTAACGATCGCAGCTCTGTCTCGCTTCATATGTAATCAAAAGAAACAGGGCAGAAGATACATTCTGCCCTGCAACTGTCACCAAAGGAGACATTTTATTTAACTGCAACAGGAGTTTCACCGTTTGTGCCTTGCCCCGCAGCATTTGCAACCTGCGTGTGTTGGGTATCTTTCACATTCATTCCGACTTCGATCACTCTATGCCGTCTATGCCTCGTTCTATACTCCACTGAACATGAAGAAGCCATAATTGCAATAAATGCCAGAACGGAGCCGAGCTTTGTTATCGTTCTCATCTTTTTGGATTTTACTTATAAATTACAACGGCCGTGCCAACAAGGAGATACGAAAATCCAAAACAATGTGAACAATACCAATGTTCAGAAAAATCAACAAAAAATCTGCGAGTGTTTAGCAGTTTTTTCCGTTACATATAGAATTGCTCCGAAACTATCTTGCCGTCTTTGGTTGTATACACGCAAAGCTCTGACATGTTCATGTGTCCCTTTTCTTTCATCGTCAAATCCATATGTAAAACAACGGCGAAGGAATTACCAGCACACAACGGCTGAGACATGTGGATGGCGTGAACCGTTTCTATCGTTGACCCAAACTTGTGGCCTTTGTCGATAATATTTTGAAGTCCGTGCGTCTCTTTTGGAAAATCGGGGGTTGCATGCGGCTCAATGTTTACCGCATCATCTGCAAGTAACTCCCGCTGGGCTGTTTCGAATTCGCCTTTGCTGCAAAGTTCAACAAGGCGGTCGGCGATTTCCTTTGTGGTCATAGTTTTCAGCTTTTTTAAGTTATGAAGTGACAAAAATTACGACGTATGTAAAATGATTTACGGCAAAGCGTTCCACAAAACGAAGCGGCAACTACAGGGGCTTGAAAAGAAGCATAATGACCAAATCTATGATTAGAACAATTACAATAATTAACGAGAAGAGGTTCTGTCTCCGCTTCAATTTTCCGCGGGCACTGCTTGTCGACCCCTTTATGTTGTACTCGCTGAAATAGATCCAGTGATAACCCTTCCAGTTATAATTTTTGTTTTTTAGAAAATGAACCGTCTTAATAACAATTAGCAGCAATAAAATTCCATCCAGCAGGTAGCGATAGGAATATACATCCATTTTTTCT
>DASQJI010000651.1:0-6291 GCA_035631175.1 Parafilimonas sp. | reverse complement strand
CAGTCGGGCAGGACAAATCAGCTTCTATGTTTAAAAACTATTTTAAAACCGCGTGGCGCAATATCACAAAAAACAAAGCGCATTCAACTATCAATATTGCAGGATTGTCTGTAGGCATGGCGGTAGCAATGCTTATAGGGCTATGGATGTATACTGAACTTTCTGCCAATAAACATTTTAAAAATTATGATTCATTGTACCAGGTGATCATGCATCAATCAAACAATAATGAAATTTATACAAGCTGGGTAACACCATTTTCGCTGGGTGATGAATTGAAATCAAACTTTAGCGATGTTAAAGCAGCCGCCATGTGTGATGGAGGTGGCAGGCATTCGTTGGAAAACGGTGATAGAAAACTGATGAAGGATGGATTTTTTATTGGCGAAGAAGCTGTTAGCATGTTCTCATTAAACATACTTTTTGGCGATAAAGATCCATTGCATGATCCTTACTCAATTATTTTAACTGATGAGACTGCGAAGGCGCTTTTCAACACAACAAATGCGGTTGGAAAAATAGTAAAGCTGGATAATGCAACCGATCTAACGGTTACAGCGGTAGTTACAAAGCAACCTAAAAACAGCTCTCTCACTTTTGATTGTTTACTTCCATGGAAGCTGCAGGAAAGCATTTCCCCTGGTGTTAAAAATTACGCCGGCGATTGGGGCAATGATTCATGGCAAACATTTGTTCAGCTAAACGAAAATGCAAATGCTGAAAGCGTGGATGCGAAAATTAAAGATGTGATACTAAATCATTTTCCCGGAGACAAAATAATGCAGGCTGCCAAACCTCAAATCGAATTATTCCCAATGAGCAAATGGAAGCTGTACACAGACTTTGAAAATGGTAAAAATGTTGGCGGGTATATTAAGTACGTAAGGATGTTTGGAATATTAGGTTTGATTGTATTGCTTATTGCCTGTATCAATTTTATGAATTTAAGCACCGCACGTTCATCAAAGCGTGCAAAAGAGATTGGTATCCGCAAGGTAGCCGGTTCGTTGCGCAAACAGTTGATCGCGCAGTTTTTGAGCGAATCAATACTTATAACAATTATTGCGTTCTTTTTATCAGTTGTCATCGTATTTTTTACACTTCCTTATTTTAATAAACTCACTGATAAAGACATGAGCTTATTTATCTCAAGCCCTTCATTTTGGCTGTTTATAGTAGTCTTCACTTTGCTAACAGGTCTTATAGCCGGAAGTTATCCTGCATTATATCTTTCATCTTTTAGTCCGATAAAAGTATTGAAAGGCAAAATAAACACCGGTAAAGGAAGTGCGTTGCCGAGAAAAATATTGGTAGTGATTCAGTTCACAAGTTCTGTAGTACTGATGATAGGAACTATTATCATTTACCAGCAAATACAACACGGCAAAGACCGTCCGATTGGTTATAACAAAAATGGTTTGATAACGGTGAATTATTCATCAGATATGAATAAAAGTTTTGATGCGTTGCAAAATGATTTGCTGGCAACCGGTGCAGTTACTTCGATGTGTAAATCTAACTCTGCCGCAACCGACATTTGCTGCAGTCAAAACGGATGGGAGTGGCGGGGAAGTACCACAACCGATAAAAACACCGGTATTAATACTATCGCCACTGAATATAATTTCACCAAAACCTTCGGTATCAGGTTAATTGGCGGCAGAGATTTCTCAACGGATTATCCAACCGATTCAAATGCCGTTTTGCTGAACCAGGCTGCCGTAGATCTTATGCGGTTGAAAAACCCTGTTGGTGAAACCATCAAGTGGAATGGTCAGAACAGAATGATTATTGGTGTGGTACCAAACCTGCAAATGGAATCACCTTTTCAATCCATTTCGCCAATGATCATAAAATTTTCTCCTGGTTGGGTGAATGCTTTGATTGTGCGGATAAATCCAAACGTCTCCATGTCAAAAGCAATTAACACCATAAAACCAATTTTCGAAAAATATGATGCACAATTCGACTATCAATTTGCAGACGAAGCATACACCAAAAAATTTAATTACGAAGAATTGGTAGCTAACCTGGCTGCTGTGATCACTATCATCGCCATCTTTATTTCCTGTTTAGGATTGTTTGGTCTTGCTTCCTATATGGCAGAACAGCGTGTAAAAGAAATCGGTGTGCGCAAAGTTTTAGGTGCCAGTGTACAAAGCATATGGCAAATGCTTTCAAAAGACTTTGTTGTGGTGGTTTTGATAGCGTGTACCATAGCTGTACCCATTGCCTGGTATTTAATGAACAACTGGTTAAAAACATATCAATACAAAATCAATATGGGTATTGGAGTGTTTGCATGCGTAATTGCAGGATCTGTTGTGATCACATTACTAACAGTAAGCTTCCAGGCAATCAAAGCAGCGATTGCAAATCCGGTGAACAGTTTAAGAACGGAATAGGTCAATTTGAAATTGAGGCGATTTGAAAATTTGAAAATGAACAATCAGATATCATTACATCAGGCATTAGAAATCATCTTTTATGTTTGAAAATTATTTCAAAACGGGATTTCGCAATGTCAGCAAGCACAAGGTGTTCTCGTTTATCAACATCATGGGCTTAACTGTTGGAATGACTGCGTGCTTCCTGATCTTTTTGTATGTAAGTTTTGAGTTAAGCTATGATTCATTTAATAGCAAGGCAGATCGTATTTACCGGGTCGTGGCTGACATTAAAACACCCACAGAGGTCATCAACGCAGACAGGCCCGCATGGGCAGTAGCAGCCAATGCAAAAAATGAGTTCCCGGAAATAGAATCTTTCGTCCGTATTGCGCATGACGACGTACTCGTGCGAAAAGGAGATATAAAATTCCAGGAAGAAAATGCGGCATGGGCAGATTCTTCGTTATTTCATGTGTTTGATTTTAAACTGCTGAAAGGAAATCCTCAAACCTGCCTCACAGACCAATTCAGCGTTGTATTTTCGGAAACGGCTGCAAAAAAATATTTTGGAAATGAAGATCCTATCGGTCAGACTTTGCTGATCACAAGTGGTGCTTTAGATGGCGATAATGCGCAACCGGCAAAAGTAACCGGCATCATGAAGGACATCCCCGAAAACTCAGACATAAAAGCGGACATGTTTTTGTCAATGAGCACCATTAACCAAAGGTCGCGGTTAGACAGCAACTGGGGAGGTTATTGGCCCGAGGCGTTTCTGTTGTTAAAACCGGGGTCTGATGCAAGTGCTTTGCAGGCAAAATTTCCTGCCTTTCTTGAAAGACGTGATGGAACAGAAATGAAACAAAGCCAAATGTATCCAACACTGTTTCTTGAACGATTGAGAGATGTGTATCTGCGCTCAACGCGTAGCGGGAGCAAAACGGGTAATATTAATAATGTTTACATCTTCTCTATCATCGCCGTTTTTATTTTGCTGATCGCATGCATCAATTTCATAAATCTTACAACGGCACGTTCTGCGGAGCGGGCAAAAGAAGTAGGAATAAAAAAAGTCGTAGGTGCAGAAAGATCTCAACTTATGCGACAGTTTATCGGTGAATCAGTGATGCTGTCTTTAATTGCGTTTGTATTAACCATTGGTTTATCTGCGTTATTGCTTCCATTGTTTAACCAGCTCGCAGGAAAAACGATAAGTACAGGCATTTTTTCTAACCTAGAGTATCTCCTTATTCTTTTGCTTGCAGCAGTTGCCATCGGTTTAATTGCAGGTATTTATCCAGCATTGGTTTTATCTTCTTTCAAACCTGTTGTTGTTTTAAAAGGGCGGTTTGCTACCGGCACGAGAGGTATTATACTAAGAAAAGCTTTAGTAATTGCGCAGTTTAGTATATCGATTGCATTGATCATAGGCACTATTGTCGTCTATAACCAGATGAATTACATGCGTAGCCAGGATTTAGGTTTCAAAAAAGACCAGATGATGGTGATCGATACAAATGGCGATCCTGCTAAAAAAGCTTTTCAAGAGGCGATATCAGGATTGCCGGGTGTGAAATCAACTGCCATGTCATCAAGTGTTCCCGGCGGCGGTAATATGGGCGCATATTCTGAAATTGAAAACATAAAAGGTGATCTGCAGGTAGCTAACCTCGATCTGTATTATGTTGACTTTGATTATATCAATCAATATAAAATAAAAGTTGTAGCCGGTCGTGCATTTTCCAGGGATTTTGCAACCGACACCACCCAGGCAATGATTTTGAACGAAGCTGCAGTGAAAATGTTTGGCTATACATCGCCACAACAGGCTATTGGCAAGCGTTTCAAACAGTGGGGGAGAGAGGGAAAAATAATCGGGGTGGTGAAAGACTTTCATTTCCGCTCCCTGCAGGAACAGATCAAACCTTTATCGATGCGTATTGAACCAAACGGGAACAATCTCGTATCGGTAAATTTATCCACGACGAATTTGCCGAAAACAATTGCAGCAATAGAAAACGCCTGGAAGAGATTAATACCGAACCGACCTTTCAGCTATTACTTTTTAGACGAATTTTTTGACAGGCAATACCGCGCGGAAGAAAGATTCGGAAAGCTGTTTTTAAATTTTGCGGTGCTGGCGATTTTTATTTCATGTCTTGGCCTGCTTGGTCTTGCATCGTATAGCACGATGCAACGCACCAAAGAAATAGGTATCCGCAAAGTAATGGGTGCGAGTGTTTCAAACGTCGTCAAGCTCTTATCGAAAGATTTTCTAAAGCTGGTTCTCATATCATTTTTTATTGCTGCGCCGGTTGGGTGGTTTGTTATGAACAAATGGCTGCAGGACTTTGCGTATCGAACTCCGATTAGCTGGTGGATTTTCGCAGCAGCAGTTGTGCTGACACTTGCTATCACTTGTTTGGCTGTAGGCATTCAAACGATCAAAGCAGCGATCGCAAATCCGGTTAGAAGTTTGAGAACCGAATGAGAAAATGAGTGATGAATAATGAGTAATGAGTGATGAGTAATGAGTGATGAGTAATGAGTTCGGTACAAGACTATTGTAAAATCCCAAATCCTAACTCCTAAATCGTAAATTGTAAATCGTAAATCGTAAATCGCAATGTTTCGCAATTACATTAAAACCGCTTTTCGCAGCCTGCGCAAGAACAGGCTGTATTCGGTGATAAACATCTTTGGCCTGGCGGTTGGCCTCACCGCATGTTTGTTGATCGGTGTGTACATCGATCATGAACTGAGTTATGACAAGTTCAATGCGAACGCAAACCGCATTGTGCGTGCGACAATGGAATATCGCAGCGCTGGTACGGTAAATTCCGTTGCAACTACGGGCACTAAAGTTGGGCCGCAGTTCAAGCGCACTTTCCCCGCCGTGGAAGAATACTGCCGGACGTTCATCAGCCATAACGTTGTGAAGGCCGGTGATAAGATGTTCGACGAGCCGCGCATATTATTCGCAGACCCGGCGTTTTTTAAGATCTTCTCTTTCCACATTGTTGAAGGTGATCCGTCTACTGCCCTTGATGCGCTTGACAAAATTGTGCTGACGCAATCAATGGCGAAAAAATATTTTGGGAGCGAAGACGCGTTAAATAAAACGATAACATCGGGCGGCAAAGATCTGCGCGTGTCGGCAATATGTGCCGATGCGCCACAGAACTCGCAAATAAAATTTGATTTCGTCACCCAGTTTCTCAATCTTCGAAACGACGTAGACCAGGAGACGTGGTGGACGGCAAACTGGATCACGTATTTACTGGTGCGCGACGAAAAGAGTATTCCGCAATTGCAGCAGCAGGTCAGCGATTATATGAAAACGCCTGCGGTGCGTGCAGACGCCCGCTTGCAAGGAACCGATTATCTTACATATAAGTTAGAACCGCTCACGAAAGTTCATCTCTACTCTCCACTTGCTGGCTTTGAACCGAATGGAAGTATCACTTATATCTACATGTTCGCAGTGATCGCCCTCCTCATTCTCGTGATCGCATGTGCGAACTACACCAATCTTGCCACCGCACAATCGGCCGGCAGAAGCGGCGAGATCGGGATGCGTAAAGTGATGGGCGCATCAAAAAAGCAGGTGTTCATGCAGTTCATGAGCGAATCGGCCCTCATAACTTTTGTCGCAGCCGTTATGGCTCTCGGGATGAGCATATTGCTGATCGGCGATTTCAACCGGCTGACGGGAAAACATTTTACGCCTGACTCCATTTTACAACCAATACCCCTTATGTCTCTTCTTTTATTTGCGGTGCTTGTAAGCTTTTTTGCCGGTGTATACCCTGCGATTATTTTATCCGGCACGCAGGTGATGGGTGTACTGAAGAAAGGTTTCAGTTTTACAGGTGGCAATAACATGCTGCGCAAGACCCTG
>DASQJI010000650.1:0-1764 GCA_035631175.1 Parafilimonas sp. | reverse complement strand
ATTCGAAATTCTGATCCGTGGCAATCCGTGCCCGAAGGCTGTGTCATCCGTGTGCTATTTGAATGGAACACGGATGATGGGGATGGCAAGGATTGGGACGGATTTTCTTTACGTAGGGATTTCTCAGTCGCATCTTCGTTGTGCAAATAAATAATGTTAAAGGACGCTCGTTCGAAATGACGGGCAGCACGGTAGGGATTTCTCACTCGCGCCGTGCGATATCAAATAAATTTAGCTGACGGTCGCTTCTACGTATCTTGGTTGACGTTGAGATTTCTCAGTCGCATTTGGGTGCGCAAATAAATAATGATAAGGACGCTCCTTCGAAATGACGGGCAGCGGGTAGGGATTTCTCAGTCGCAGATCGGTCCTGCAAATAAATAACGATAAAGGACGCTCCTTCGAAATGACGCAGGAGATCCGACATCATACATCAGAGATCAGAGATCCTTAAACTCTCAAAAACACCTTCTTCCTGTACATAAAATACAAGAAGCACCACTTCACGAACACAAAGCAGATAGCCATAATAACAGCATTCCACGGATTGCTGAAAAGCTGGCCAAGCCAGCCGAAGAACGCAGTTGTGCTGTACTCCCAGTTGATAAAGCGGCCCGACATATAGATGAGGATCGAATTCATCCCGATGACCTTGAAGAAAAAAGCCCAGCGTTTGTAACCCAGCACATCGATGATATAATAAAAAATGGAAAGGAGTATCAGACTATAACCACCCACGTTCAGCACAAATGAACTGGTCCACAAATTTTTGTTGATCGGAAAATCCAGGTTCCACAATTGCGCAAGACCGAGGCAAATAATTCCTCCGATGAACATGTACAATGATTTTTGAGCGCCGCTATACTTCTTGTTGTTCTTTAAAAATGTACCAGTCAATATGCCAAGTAGGCCGGTGCCAATGGCTGGAATGGTCGACATCAATCCTTCGGGATCATGGATGCCGAGATACAACCGGCCGGGAATAATACTTCGATCAATATACGATGCAAAGTTTCCTTCCATGGTGAGGTCGCCAGCCGGATAGCCGGGTGCGGATGCAAACTTCAACAACAACCAATAACCAATGAGCAACACCCCAAACCATATTATCTGGCCGCGCTCTTTTGTATAGAGATAAATAATGTTCGCAAACATGTACGCTAACCCAATACGCCCAAGCACACTTGGGAAACGGATCTCGGAAAGCGGCATTATTTTCAGGCCGTTATTATAAATGACGCCAAGAACGACCAGGATCAATCCCCTTTTTATCACGCGCCATAAAAGTTCGTTTGTGCTTTTTCCTTTTTCCCGTTCACGCCCGACCGAATAAGGTGTTGCAACACCGGCAATAAAAAGAAACAGCGGAAATATCAGGTCATAAAAATGAAATCCGTTCCAGGCCGGGTGTGTGAGCTGGTTTGAAAAGCCTTTCCAGAAAGAATTGCCCGTTGCTGTGGCCATAGTGTGAACGATCTCTTCCGCACCTGCGATCCAAAACATGTCGAAACCGCGGAGCGCGTCGAGCGAATAAAGTCGTTGCGGTGCGTCGCTCGTCGCGTCGGACCGGACCTTGACGCGGCGCGAAGTGTCAGTTATTGTTGCCATAATGAAGATGAAAAAGTGAGAAACAAAGAAGATAAAAGTAGTGGGTTATTCGGGAAAATTGCTGAGACCGATGTAAAAATTTCAAATTCCAAATCACAAGAGACAAAGAAATAAAAATTCTAAATTGCAAATTACAAGAACCAAATAAATGAAAAT
>DASQJI010000649.1:0-5458 GCA_035631175.1 Parafilimonas sp. | reverse complement strand
GCCTTTTAATTGGGGTGAATGACCAATACCAACATCTCGATACAGCAGGATACCGTGAACGATTTACCGAATGCCTTGAGGCCGCAATAAGATTTGCAGGCAACAACCGGCATCATGTGTTCGTCCTTTCAATCCCTGATTATAGTGTCACGCCATTTGCTGCCGATAGCGACACGGCGCAGATCGCGAAAGAGATCGACGAATTCAATGCGATCAACAAGGCGATTACATTTTCTTACAATGTTTCATACATTGACATCACGCCACTTACCCGCGACGCAGACGATGATCGATCGCTGATCGCAAATGACGGACTACATCCATCCGAAAAAGAATATGCAAGATGGGCCACACTTTTGGCTATGGAAATTAAGAAAGTCATGCTTCCCCCAAAAATTTAGCGGATAACTGGCGAATGCCAAACGTTGCAAGAAGAATTACCAATGGAATTATCGGCATTAAGAAGCGGTTGTTCCAGTCATCGCACGTGATCATCACAGTAAGCGTAAAAATCAACAACATCGCAGTGCTGTACACTGCAAAGTATCGGTTATGTTTCTTTAAACTTAATATACCGACAAACGCGAAAAAATAAATCGGGTAAAAATAAATCCGGAGCAACCAATTGTGCAACGTGGAGTAGTACGGCCTTGTAAGACCCCAGAAAGAAAAAAACTTCAAGGCGGACAATTTGAAAAAATTGATCGGATCACTTTGAAAGTGATGAATGATCGCGCCCACAGCGTTACCGTTTAACGCAGTGCCTGTTTGTGGTTGCGTGGATATATAACAAAGCACACTGTTCTCGATGATCGGTTTCACGAAATCAAAGCCTGAGCCCGCTTTCGCAGCAGAGTTCAATAGGATAATAAAAGCCGACAACATTAGCACAGCTGAAGACACAGCTATAATAAATTTCTTTCTTGACAGCAGGAAATAAAGAAGCAGGAAACACAACACGGGTATCAGAAGTATGCCCGTCGGCCTGGCCAATAGGATCACGGCGAATAAAAGTAATGCTGCCAGATAGCGAAAAATATTTCTCTTCTTGATTCCAAACAGCAGGAATGTGAAGCTGATTATAAGCGAACAAAAGAAAGATTCGGTATATAAAAAATTCGTCCAGTATTGCCACGGATAGCAAAGCACAAGCAGCAATGTCGCCACAAATGCAAAAGCCGAATTGTCTGAAAGCTTCATTGCAGTTTCGAAAAAACAAAACATTGCCAACAGATTAAAGAGTAGTTGAAGAGCGAAAACGCCGGTATTTTCAAAACCGCTTTCAATAAATAGGACGCGGACAAAAATGTAGGCAGAGTAGAAAATATATTTCGGTTCGGAAAAGCGACCGGTGTTTAAGATATTGTAAGCTTCGTTCCGGTATTTGACAGCTTCATTATTTGTAACAATCCCAAACTGCAAGAAGGAAACAAGCTGCACCAGCAGCCACAAACAAAAAAGAATAAATAAAAGCTTCTGCTCGCGCACACCGTTTATTCTGCTGGTTATGGTCTTCACCATGTTCATTTATTACGATGAAGTTCACTGCCTGCCATCAGCGCTAGTGATAATTATTATTGATGAGTCGGTGTACAAGAGGTAAGCCGCGCTACCGGCGAAATGGCTCCGGATATTAGTGTCTGGTATCAGCGAAAGATCATGGCTGTAAACACCAGGATAATTTTTTCGCAAAGGAAGATCCACGTGCGATTGAGACAACACGATCACCGTATCGAACGTCGACAGGTTCTTAAGCCAGTTAACCCCTTCAGGGAAACCCGCTCTAAAGATCAGTGCGCCAAAATTTTCCTGCGGCACACGGTCGGCGATTAGGCGCGTTTTGTTATGCAAACTATCAATAACATTAATTGTATTCTTCACTACGTTACCCGCGAAACGATATTGTTTTGCGTGATATGAAAGTACGAAAAGTGATACTGCGCAAATAACGGATATGGCGGCAGTGCTCACGATATGCGGCCACTGAAATATTATCAAGGCAAGCACAATGCAAATGAAAAAAGAAGGCATGTATAGAAATCTTTCGCTTTCGACCCCTTTTGTATCCACGCCCAGCGTTATGTACGGCAGCAAAGAAACGCTCCACATAAAAAGAAAAATAATGACCGCCCTTTTTGCTTTTTGATTTTTCGCTTTGATGATCACCAAAGCGATCAACACCATCAAAATAAGGAACGCTGCGATCAATATCCGTTGGTCCTGGAAAGGCGGCAACCAGCTTCTTATGGCAAGTCGAGCAAGATTGCCGACGAAGAATAAGATGTCCGCATTAACAACGCCTCCGCTCTCATACAAGCCTGTCACCGCGCCGGTAAAATAGACCCTGAAGCCCAGGTATAACGCAAACGCCGCAATAATTAAAAGCAGATAATTTTTCTCGCGCCTCCATTTGGAAATTCCGTTACCTATATCCATATAAGAAATCAGCAAGAATACAAACGGAATTATCCATGCAGATTCATAGCTAAGCCATGCGAGAATGGAGAACAGCATACTTAAAGAAAAGTTTAGTGTTGACTTTCGCTGAAGATAGGCGAGGCATGCACACAAAAAGAATAACATGCCGAGCATAGCGGAGCGACCGAGTATCCAGAATACGGCTTCCGCGTGGTTCATATAGATCCAAAACAAAACTGCGATCGCAGTCGCTTTAAGGTTGATATCGCCGCGAAGCTTATACTTTTTGAAAATGTTTTTGCAGGCGATGAAGGTCAGTATTGAATTTGCCGTATGCAACAGAAGATTTGTGAGATGGTACCCCGAGGCATTTTTGCTCCAAATTTTGTAGTCGATCATGATGCTGATGTCACATATCGGCCTGAATGTATTGTGCTGCAACAAAACACCATCGCGGCTTAAGGGAATGTGCACCATGTCATCATTTTGAAAATAGAGTAGCCATGGGTTATACAGGAATAATGCAATCAAAGCGGCAGTTATCAGGATAAGATATGTGAAGTGATTCTGCTTCAGCATCGCGCATGAAACTAATAAAAAACTGGTGAAACCTGGGAGAGCATTCTATTGGGCGACCAAGGTGTAACAAATAACGCAGCACGACACGCACCTTAATTAAACTTCCACCACTTCCGTCCTGCTTAAATAATCGTGTAGCGGTTTATCCAGAAAGGGAATAAAGAAACAATCAATAATAGTCAGCCGTGTAACGCTTCTGACAAGCACCTGCCAAAAGGCGGGTCTTGTTCCTTTTTGATTAACCACTTTACTCAGCGAAAGCCATTTCCCCGGTGACCGTTTAAATATTGCTTCGAAGATCGTGTAATAAACAAACATCGTTCCCCAGAAAAAAGCATAAAAAGGAATGAATGTATAATTCCAGTACATCACGTGAAAATCCCACCATTTAGTGACGCCATAAGCGATGCCAAAGATCAATGCGGTGTCGATAATGAAATTTAATACCCGGGTGCCAAATCCCACTTTATTCATGCTGCAAATATGGAAGAATAAATTGAAAGGTGTGAGAGCAGACATCTCTCCTGTTGTCGAACCATTGAGGTAATGGTTAAACAGCATTATCAAGTAAATTAAAATGCAAATAAGATCATAAGGTTTTCAGAGGAACAAATGGTGTCAACTGTGCGAATAGCGCTCCTGCGGACAACGTCATTTTAATTTCTTTGCTTCCGTTAAGTAAGAAGTGAGCCGGGGAACACAGCGTTATTCTCATCGCATCAAATACATCTTTCCATAACCCTTCGTAAAAAATTTATCCGTGTTCACTTCAAAACCATCCTGCCCGTAAGTAGGAAACTTATCAAGGGATTTTCCATTGAGGTTTGTAAGAACCCGGTACAGGTAGACGCCATTGGCCAACTTCTGCCCGTATTGATCGGTACCGTCCCACTTATAATCCGTAATATTTCTGCCAATGTGCAACGGACCCAACTCCTGCATCGTAATTTCCCTTACGATCTTGCCTGTTATTGTCAAAATTTGTATGCGAATATTCTGTGGCACCTGGCTGCCTGTTACAGTGAACACAAACGCAGTGGATGTTGTGAACGGATTCGGATAATTGAAGAGATTACTGATCATCGGCTTATTATACACAACAAACGAAACCATATAATCTACATTGCCAGCGGTGTTTCCCGTTTTGTCCTTTCCGTGAACGATGAGCTGGTAAGTGCCGTCGTCTGTTAAGAACGGTGTGAAATCAACGGTTGCGACATTGTTGGCTCCGGATGTTGGGGGTGTGAACAACAACGTATCAGTATTGAAATAAAATTGCCGCAACGTTCCATCAGGATAACGCAGTTGCACCGTTATCAGCGATGTATCGTCGAGCAGTAAGTAACCGGACTCATCCTTCATCTTAATGAGCACATGCGGCTTTGCTGCAACTATATCGTCATTCAAAATATGCACGCCGTCAAACGTAATGTCAAGGGTCGGTTTATAAACATCGGAAGCCGCAACCAGGCCGTGATAAAGGAAATTATTGAAATGCGTCTGCTCAGGCTGAGCGTTATTTGGATTTACGTCGAGATATAAGTTGTTTACGCCCGGGAAGTTCACAGTTGAGATGCTTGCTCTTATCACGCCGGTATCACCTGCATTCAATGCTTTCAATTTACCCACAGGAATATTGTTAGCAACATTATTTGCGTCAAACACTGTAAGATTTACAAGAATGCTATCGGCGAAAGGAACTTCACTCACATTTTTGAATGCGATCTGGAGCGTGTCTGTTTGGCCAAGAGCGACCGTGTCCTTAAAGTAATAAAGCAGATTTGGAGCGAGCGCGCCTTCAGGAACGGGTTCATATAAAATTCTCCACCAGCGCAGTTGATAAGGCGTAAGATTGATGCTATCCGCATTGCGCATTTTCAGTTTCAAATAGGGATAACTTGAAACACTGACTGATGAAATATCGAAATTCTGCTGCGATGTGTTGAGGGTGTACAAAACTGTTTCGTTCTTGAGTGAATCAACCCCGATCACATCGACAGTTGGCCTGTCTCCCGCTTTTGCATCAAGGCTATAGCCGTTCCACAAAACTTTTTTCCACGCCTTTGCAGGGCCGAATGCCGGCGAAGTGATGAAGCCTAATGTATCGGCCGATGTTATGTAACGACTGTAATTTAAAAAGTCATCAAGGCTTTGACTGAATTGCCATCCCGGAACGAAAGAAGAATTATTTTTTTCGTAATCAAAAACCCAGGTACGCGGATAACTGAACGAATCCAGTTGAGCAAAACCATTTTGTTTTAAGCGGTCATAAAATGTGTTACCAACGCCGTAGACCGTTTGATCCGATTTCCACAAAGCTGCAGTTTGGTCGTAGGGCTGATCATAGATCAATCGAACCGTAACAAGCAAACCATCCGGGATCCAATCCATAAAATCGCGCATTTGCCGACGACTTGTGGTGTCCCAGTAATGAAATTCAAAATTGTATTCGTGCCCTTGT
>DASQJI010000648.1:0-2366 GCA_035631175.1 Parafilimonas sp. | reverse complement strand
GTCTAGGCCTCAAGGTCGCTCCAACTCAGCACTGATCACTCATCACTGATTTGTTGTCACTCCGTTCTTAAGCTCTTTACAGGATTTGCGATCGCCGCTTTTATGGCCTGTGCGCTGATAGTTACGAACGCAACTAAAATTGAGGCGATACCTGCAACCGCAAAAACCCACCATAATATTTGTGTTCTGTAGGCGAAATCGGATAACCAGGTTTGCATTGCCCACCATGCAACCGGGAACGCAATGATCGACGCGATCAGCACCAGCAGCAAGAAGTCTCCCGACAAAAGTTGCACAAGCTGTGCAGTATTTGCACCGAGCACTTTCCTGATCCCAATTTCTTTCGTGCGGCGCGTAACTGTTAATGTCGCCAGGCCGAACAAACCCATGCAAGCAATGAATATTGAAAGGCCGGATGCGATCTTTACAACCGTCGCACTTTTTTGTTCCTGTTCATACGCCGAGGCGAGCTTTTCATCGAGAAAACGGTATTCGAAATCCTGGTTTGGTGCAACGGCCTGCCATGCGGTTTTTAATATCTTGATGTTATCCTGCAGATTGCCTGGCTTCATACGCACAGAGATACGCGGCTGCGGCGCATTTTGAAACGAGATGTCATTCGATTGATGTGCGATCGTGTCCAACTTCATTGAAACCACCAGCGGCTGGATCTTTGTGTGCAGCGATTCGTAGTTGAAATCCTTCATCACGCCGACAATTCGCTGCGAATAAACGCCAAACTTTTTTCCAACAGGATCTTTCAGTCCGTATTCTTTCACGAATGTTTCATTCACAAGAATGCTGCTGTTTGTGTCCGCAGTATTTTCCGGCTGAAAACTTCTGCCTGCTACAATAGGAATCTGCATGGTTTCGATGAACGATGCGTCTACTTCATTATACTGAAAATTGTGGTATTGCTTTTTATTGTCTGAATAACCGAGATTCACCCATGGCGTTTCGGCAAAGCTGTACGTGGAAGCCGAAACGCTTTGCACCTGTGGATATTTTGCCAGTTCATTTTTGTACAACTTAGCCAGCGCAAATCCTTCGGCGCGTTTTTTATTTGTTGGGATGATGATCACCTGCTGTTTGTTGTACCCCAGATCTTTGTTGCGCATGTAATTCATCTGTTGCCCAATAATTATCGTGCATATTATCATTACAATAGATGCAACAAACTGTCCAACGATCAGTCCTTTTCTGAAAATGCCTGCGTTATTTTTTAAAGTAAGCTTTCCTTTAAGCACCTCAACGGGATTGAAGCCGGACAGGATGATAGCAGGATAAATGCCCGCTATCAACGCGATGATACTTACCAGCACGATGCAAAAAATAACGAAAAGAGGGTCGAAGTGAAAAGTAAGATTTCTGCTTATGACCTGGTTGAACGGCTTCAATAAAATAAGCGCGGCCAGCAATCCGATCACTACCGATATCATTGTCACCATCAACGCTTCGCCCCAGAATTGACGGATCAACTGTTTCCTTTCTGCACCCAATGCCTTTCGAACACCTACTTCAAGCGCCCGTGTTGTTGACCGCCCAATTGAAAGCGTGATGAAATTTATACACGCGACCAATAAGATCAGGATGCCGATCGTACCGAGTATATAAGAGTATTTCGGATTGCTGGTAGGTTGTATTCCGGCAGGCAGTGAAGTATCGAGGTGTATCGCCGTCAATGGTTGCAGGTTCATGTAAAATTCTTCCGACCCATAGTCCTCTCCAAGTTGTTGCTTAAGCATCGCGGGAAATTTCTTTGCAAGGCTTGCAGCGCTTGCATTGCTTCGAAGCAACACATAGGTCTCGTTGAAAATGTTAAACCAGCTGTGTAATAGCCCGGGACGGAAGATGAGGTTCTCGTTCGCATAAGAAAACAATATATCGTATTTAACACTCGACTCCTCCGGGGCGGGCGCTGCTATACCCGCTACGGTAAATAGTTCCTTATTATCTCCTAATTGCATCTCAAAACTTTTTCCGACAGCGTTCGTGTTTACGGGGAAATATTTCTTTGCGATCGCAGGTGTAATGATCACAGAGTTCGGTGTCGGAAAAGGATTATCGCGGCTACCCTGTAATAATTTAAAATCAAAAATTTTAAATAGCGAAGGATCGACCATCGTAATGTTCTCGTTGAACGAATTATCGCCAATTTTTATCAATGTGTTGGTTTGATAGATCCGGCACATCGCCTCAACCTCCGGGAAGCTGCTTTGCATAGCAGGCCCCATCGGAATTGGAGTCACCGTATTCACGAAATCCTGTCCCTGGAATTTTTCTTCCTGCCACATACGATAGATGCGGTCTGCTTTTGAGTTGAAGCGATCATAGCTGAATTCACTTCTTACAAATAGCATAATAAG
>DASQJI010000647.1:0-3236 GCA_035631175.1 Parafilimonas sp. | reverse complement strand
AAATAGATCGTAGCCAATTCATTTTGCACTTCATTTTCAAAAAAGGCTTCGTTGTTTTTTTCCGAAGCCTCTAAGGCCTGCTTTCCATAACTAACCGCTTCATCATATTTTTTGAGCTTGCTGTTAACACGAGCTAAGATCAGCATCGGGTAATCGGCCTGGAACGGAAAATATTGTTTTGAATAGTCAAGTGTCTGAAGCGCGAAATGATATGCAGAATCCAGGTTGTTGAGTCTTTCATGTTCCTGCGCCAATAGGAACACCGCGCTCCATTGCGTAAAATGATCTGCGTGTTTTATATCTGGATGATAGTAGGCATTCTGCGCCCACTTAAGCGCTTCTCTATCGTCTCCTAATTTCTGATACAGCAAACCCATCATGTTGATGCCATATATCGCCCTTATAGGCGCATATTTTTTACTTAGGTCTATACTTTCGTAGGCTGTACTAAACCCTTTTTCAAAGGAAGAAGTAATGGCGTAAGTAAACGAGAGCGCTTCCAGGCATTCCAGTTCTCCCATTGGAAATTTTATTTTTCTCGCCAGGTCAAGGCCTTTGTTTCCGAAGTCTAAAGACTCACCTATGTTGCTGAGCGTGGTGCCGCGACTAAGTGCATAAAAGGCATGCACCTTGTTTGAGTCCTGCGAATTGCTATTTACAATGTTGAGCAAACTGTCCCTTGCGTGCTGGTCCATCGGTGCAGGTTGAGCATTCAATATGTTGCCTGCAAATACAAGTGCCATTAGAAACTGCAAATGCTTGTTACCGGCAACTATTTTTTTAGTGAACAGCAAAAAATCACAAGACATAGTTTTGATTTTTTAGGTTGTGAGGCTCAAAAAAATTTGGTTTGACACGGTAAATTCGTGTCGGCTATTCTCACTTCGATTCGATTTACAAGATAGCAATTTTTTAGTCCGCAGCATTTTGTTCCATAATAGACCGGACATAATATAAATTCATGCAGCCTTCAATGATGTCTTCGGTTTCAGTTGGTGTTCACGTTCGCCTCCTTTAAGGGAGAAATGTTTCTCATGCCATGTCTTTACATTTTAACAGAAGGTGCGCGAAATCGTAAAATGTAAATCGTAAATTCTTTCTTACAAGGTTCGCATGCGTTGCATCAGCTTTTCGCGCATGCCTGTGCCCAGTGGTATTGCTTTGTCCCCAATCATTACATCTGATTCCAGCACCTGGTTAATGTGCATCATATTTACGAGGTAGGATCGATGGACACGCATAAAAAAAGGTATTCTCAGTTTATCTTCGATATACTTAAGCGTAACCGAGAGGAGGAATTCTTTTTGACTGGTGAAAATGCGGCTGTAATTCCGATCAGCTTCCATATACAAGATATCCATCAGCATTATTTTGACCATTCTTCCTGTATTTCGCACAAAAATTCGGTCCACTAAAATAAATGGCTGTTCCTCCTGCAATTCAATTGGCGTAATCTCCGATGGGTCGCTGCCGGCGAGGTGAATAATAGTAAGTTCAACAGCTCTCTGCAGATCCAATTGCTTAAAGGGTTTAGATATAAAAGCTGTGGGCCTGGTAAGCTTCGCCCGGTTAAAAGTCGCGTCGTCAGAATTGGCTGTGAGATATATAACAGGAATGTTTTTTCGCTGAAGAATAGCTGCGGTTTCAATTCCGTCTATACTACCTTTCAGATTGATATCAAGTACAATTATATCGGGTTTGTTTTCCTCCACGTGTATAATAGCGTCTTCACCACGCGGCAATATGCCTGTTACTTCATAACCCAGGTTAGTAAGCAACATCGATATTTTTGCTCCGATGAGCATTTCATCTTCAACCACTAATATTTTTATTGACGTGTCCATTTCCCTTTTTGCAAATTAAGAAGATACTACGATGCACACTTCATTGTTTATTATTTCGCATGAGACTGTTGGCGATTCGAAGAGTCACAATATCCGAGTTGACTTTTAAATTAGGAACGTGTTGTGCTATAAAAATAAAGATTTCCGTGCATGTTCGACTTAGTGCAACCTGGTGCCCTGGCACCTGCTGGTTTCTGATCTTTTTGAACCACAAAGTCTCGAAGCCGACAAGGCACGAAGAAAAATAAACTCACTTTAGATCAATCACAAAAACGCGAAAATAGCAAAGGTGATCAAATCGGATCAGGACAGTGCTCACTATCCGATCGTCAGCGGCACGAAAAACAACGGTATCACGTTGGTACACTTTTCTTAGTGGTGCCTTGCTGTTTCTTTCGTGCGTGTCGGTCTCTTAAATTCATAAACGGTTTTTCAATTAACCTGTTCAGGAGGTACGCGCCTCCAAAAGTTATTGCCAGGTAAAGAACAGCGGTAAAGCCTGTTGAGTTCACATGCAAGAAAGAAGAAAGTTTTGCATGTATGATTTGAAATGGCGTAAAACATAACAGATACATTGAGTAAGAAATAACGCTGATGAAAGTCGCCGCGCTGTAAATAATTCCCCTGCCGGTTTTCATGTTTTCCAAAAATGGAAGGGTAAGCAAAACGGCGATGCTTTGTATCGGCAGCCAGGTATATTTTAAGAATACGGTGAAGCCGAACAGGTCGTAATATAAAGTGATCGCCAAATAGCAACTCAGCCCAATTATGAATAATGTTTTCCTGTGTTTCCACAGACCGTGGTAACTGCAGTAAGCGCCAAGCACTCCGTACATGATGCTGTCGAATCGCGATATTGTGGCTTGCCTTACATGAACATCCCATTCGTCGTGCCCTGATAACGGAGTTGCTTTTATTACGCCAATAGCAGAACAAACGACAATGATTGAAGTAATGCAAAACAGTAATGCATTTTTTGAATCCCTGGCTGAAATGAGAAAGACAAGAGGAACGATCAAATAAAACCATTCTTCAACACACAAGCTCCATGACTCAGGATAAAGTGCCGCGCCATTATGAAAGAAAGACTGCGCGAAAAAATAATAATGATAATAATCAGAGAAACTTTTTGAACCGGTGGTTACCTGGTAGATGATCAGAAAGGTGAGCACGAAGAAATAAGCTGGCAGTGTTCTCATCCATCTCCGAATCCAAAACCCTGTAAGGTCGCGTAAACTAAACGCTGCTTTATTGATTGTGTTAAGCAAGATCTTTCCGATAAGAAACCCGCTTAAAACAAAAAAGATCGAGACGCCGTCGCCAATGCTATATCTAAGGAGGGCAGGAATGCCCAGGTTCAAGATCGCATGCATGTACACGACCGTCAGGATA